>NZ_VRUZ01000025.1:0-47979 GCF_008039485.1 Methylobacterium sp. WL69
GGGCGGCCGGGGGAGCGCGCACGATGGTGGGCGCCGCCGGCATCGGGGCCGTCTTGGAGACGGGCGGCGCCGCAGCAGCGGGCGCATCCTCGGCGGCGGCGGACTTCGACGCTTCCTTGGCCGCTTCCTCGGCGGCACGACGTGCCTCCTCGGCCGCGGCGGCGCGGGCCTCTTCCTCCTGGCGGCGGCGGGCTTCCTCGTCGCGCTTGCGCGCTTCGGCGGCGTCACGCTCGCGCTGCTCGGCAGCCAGACGCTCGCGCTCGGCGGCGGCCTCGGCCTCCAGGCGCTGCGTGGCTTCCGCCTCGCGACGCTTGGCGTCGGCGAGGGCGGCCGCGCGGGCGTTGCTCTCCTGCTCGCTCAGCGTCCGCAGGACGACGCCTGACGCGGAGCGCTGGGCCTGCCGCGGGGCCGCCGGCGGCGGCGGGGGAGCCACGCGCGTCGCCGGAGCGACGGGTGTCGTTTCCCGCACGGGGGCGGCCGGGGCCGCGCCGATGACACGGCGCTTCACCGTCTCGACCACGACCTGCTTGGTGCGGCCATGGGAGAAGCTTTGACGCACCGTTCCCTGCTCGATCGGACGCTTCAAGGACAGCGGCTTCGAAGGGGGTCTCGCCTGCGTCTTGTCGCCCGGATTGTTCGTATCGCTCATTCAGTCCAAACCCTGAGGGTTTCCATCGTCCCGTGAACCGGCAAACTGCTGTGCGCCGGGCGAATCCGTCACTTCGTCGTCGTGCAGATCGGAAGCGGTTCGCCCATAACGGACGGAACCGGCCTCCTCGGCCGTCGTCGCCAAACCTTCGAAGGAACGGAGCCGACGCCAACGCGCAAGGCAGCCGGAACTCCCGACTCCTGCGACAAGAGCCGCGTGTATCACATGATCCCGGCCCAAGGCCACGCCCAATTCTTCGTTGGACAGGCTATCGATGACCGGAATGCGGGATATGGCACCCGCATGGCGCCGGTGCAATGCCGCCGCGATCTTGCGGCGGCCGTCGGCACTGCCGTCATGGGCCTGGATCACCGCCGCGACGCCGGCCTTCTCACCAATGGCGGCCTCGACCTTGGCGAAGCCCGCCACCACGCAGCCGGCCTTGTTGGCGAGCGACAGGGACTGGCGCAGGTCGGCCCGCAGGCCTTCGGCGATCCGGTCGGCGAGGTCGGCCGGTGCGACGGCGTCCTTGGTCTTGAACGCCCGCTGGAACACCCGCTTCTTCAGGGCCTCGGCCACCACCGCCCGCGTCGGCATGAGCCAGGCACCGCGCCCGGGGAGTTTTGCGCGCAGGTCCGCCACCACCTCGCCGTCGGGCGACAGGACGAAGCGGATGAGGTCGCCCGGCGGATGCTTGGTGCGGGTGACGAGGCAGGTCCGTTCCGCACCCTGGCGGCCACGGCCGAGCCCGGCATCGAGCGCGTCGCTCAAGTCCGCCTCGGGCACCTCGGCCGTCGGATCTTCGGGGTGGGGGACCATGGCGGCGGAACGGTTCCGGGAGAACGTTGAAACGCAAACGACGACGGAGGGGACGGGGTTCACCCGTTCCCTCCGTCGAGGGGTCGAAACCCGTGCGGTCAGGCCGAAGCGGGTGCCTCGGCCTCCTCGGAATCACCCTCGGCGGGCTCCGCCGGGGGCTCGATCCAGCCGGCATGGACGCGGGCGGCCATGACCATGGCCTCGGCCTCCGTGCGGGACACCTCGAACCCGTCGAGGTAGCCGGCGTGGCGCGTCGCCTCGGGGCCGCGCCCCTCGGTGTAGCCGACGAGGTCGTCGGTGGCGCAGCCGGCCAGATCCTCGATGGTCTTCACGTCGTTCTCGCCGAGCGCCACCAGCATCGGAGTGGTGATGCCGTCGATCTCGCGCAGCTCGTCCTGCACGCCGAGCTCCTGGCGCTTGGCGTCGAACTCCGACTCGACGCGGGCGAGGTGGTCCTGGGCGCGGGCCTGGATCTCGGTGCCGCTCTCCTCGTCGAGGCCCTGGATGTTGGCGAGCTCGCCGGCCTCGACGTAGGCGATTTCCTCGACGTTCCGGAACCCCTCGGCCGCGAGAAGCTGGCCGACGGTCTCGTCGACGTCGAGGGCTTCCATGAACACGGCGGTGCGCTCGGCGAATTCCTTCTGCCGGCGCTCGGATTCCTCGGCCTCGGTCAGGATGTCGATGTCCCAGCCGGTGAGCTGGGAAGCGAGGCGCACGTTCTGGCCGCGGCGGCCGATGGCGAGGGACAGCTGGTCGTCGGGCACCACCACCTCGATGCGGTCGGCCTCCTCGTCGAGCACGACCTTCACCACTTCCGCCGGCTGGAGGGCGTTGACGATGAAGGTCGCCTGATCCTCCGACCACGGGATGATGTCGATCTTCTCGCCCTGGAGTTCGCCGACCACCGCCTGGACGCGGGACCCGCGCATGCCGACGCAGGCGCCGACGGGATCGATGGAGCCATCGCGCGAGATCACCGCGATCTTGGCGCGCGAGCCCGGATCGCGGGCGACGGCCTTCACCTCGACGATGCCGTCGTAGATCTCCGGCACTTCCTGGCCGAAGAGTTTTGCCATGAATTGCGGGTGCGAGCGCGAGAGGAAGATCTGCGGCCCGCGCACCTCGCGGCGCACGTCGAACAGGTAGGTGCGGATGCGGTCGCCCGGACGGAAGGTCTCGCGGGGAATCATCTCGTCGCGGCGCACGATGCCTTCGCCGCGGCCGAGATCGACGATGACGTTGCCGTACTCGACGCGCTTGACCAGGCCGTTGACGATCTCGCCGATACGGTCCTTGTACTCGTCGAACTGGCGGTCGCGCTCGGCGTCGCGCACCTTCTGGACGATGACCTGCTTGGCCGATTGCGCTGCGACGCGGCCGAAATCGAACGGCGGCAGGGTGTCGGAGATGACGTCGCCGACGAGCGCCCCCGGATTGTAGCGCCGGGCCTGATCGAGGGTGACCTCGCGGGCGTCGTTCTCGACCTGATCCACCACCACGAGGTGGCGCGACAGGCGCAGCGCCCCGGTCTTCGGGTCGATCTCGGCATGCACATCCGTCTCGGCGCCGTAGCGCGAGCGGGCGGCCTTGGCGATGGCCTCCTCCATGGCGTCGATGACGATGGAGCGGTCGATCACCTTCTCGCGCGCGACTGCTTCGGCGATCTGCAGGAGTTCGAGCCTGTTGGCGCTGACGACGGCCATCGGTTTTCGTCCTTCTCTTCGGCGTGAGATGTTTTCGTGATTGCGCCCGTTTTTCCCGGGCGCGATCAGGGCGTTTCTAGTGAAGCTTGCCGTCGTCCTTCACCCGCACCGCCTTGGTGCGGATGGGCTTGGCTTTGTTCTGGGCCTTGATGGCGAGGCTCGCCTCGGTCTCGATCTTCTCGGGCTTGGGCCGGGCCGAAGCCTTCGGCTTGAGGGGCCGTGAGATCTTCTTCTTGAGGGGCGGCGCCGGCTCGGCCTCGGGGCCGTCTTCGTCCGCGTCCTCGTCGTCCAGCATCGGCGGCGGGCCGCCGCCCCGGCGCAGGGACTCGCGCACCAGATCGTCGGTCAGGACGAGGTAGGCGTCGCCGAGATCGCGCAAGGGCAGATCGATCCGGCTCGGCAGGCCTTCCTTCACGTCGGGCAGGTCGATGGGCACCGTGAGCCCGTCGGGATTGGGGACGCGGATGATCCCACGGAACCGCTTGCGACCCTCGAGGGGCACGGCCAGCTCGATCTTGGCCTCGTAGCCGGCCCAGCGCTCGAAATCGATGGCCCGCACCAGGGGACGGTCGATGCCCGGCGAGGAGATCTCGAGGTAGTACGGCTTGCCGATGGGGTCGTCGAGGTCGAGGAGCGGCGAGATCGCCCGGCTCACCGCCTCGCAATCGTCCACCGACATGGTGCCGTCCGGCCGCTCGGCCATGATCTGCACCGTGCAGCCGTTGGCGCTGGAAACCCGCACCCGGACCACGCGAAAGCCCAGGCCCTCGATGGAAGCCTCGATGACCTGGACGACGCGCGCGGCGACGCCGGTCTCGGTGATCAGACGTTTTTCGGGAGTGTCCGCCATGCTGGGTGCTACGTCCGGCCTTGCGTGAGGTGATCCGGCGGCGCGAGGCATTGCGGCAATAAAAAAGAGCGGACCCGGTGGGGCCCACTCCCGAACCGCAGCCTCAAGACTGCAACCAGAACTGATGACCTTCAAGTAGTCCCGTCGCGATCCCGTTTCAAGCGTTTTCGCGCGGCTGGCCCGTGAACCCCCGCCCCTCGGGTCGCCGGCTCAGCGGCCCGAGCCCAGGACCATCATCCGGAGCTGGCTTTCCAGGCGATCGAGGCGCTCGGCCGTCGCCTTTCGGGCGCAGCCCTGGAAACCATCACCGGCGGAGAACCCGATCTCAGGATGGTGCCGACATTCGAGGAGGGGCGGCCCGAGGACGACGCAGAACGCCACGCCGAGCACGATGGCGATGTTGGCGGCGGCGGCGACGAGCCAGGTCCGGCCGCTGCCGAAGGCCTTCCCGTCGGACGACGCGGATCGCGTGGCATCCGTAGCCGCCGTGAGGTCGCGCACGGTCTGGGTGTGGGCGCGCCGGCCCGCCATCAGCCGATCGAACGCGATATCCCCTGACGCCTTCGACATCACATCCCCCCGTCCGGTGCGATCGCCCCGGTCTTCCATCGACCTCGGCCACTCTGCCGGACCATTCCATAAGGAACCGCAAAGATGCCCCGGTCGAAGGATGCCCAAGTCGACTGACATCCCGCGTCGTTCGTGTTCATGGCCGCCCCAGCGCGCTTGAGCGTGGCCGGTGTTTGCGCAAGATGGCGCACCCGCCTCCGGACGACCGTGGAATCGCGCCCATGTCCAACACCCCACGCCCGCCTTCCGGTCCGACAGGAGACACGGCCACCGAGGGGGCCCTGTCGCGCCTCGGCATCCGCTTCACCGCCTGGGCGGAAAAGTGGTTTCCCGATGCGTTCGTGTTCGTCGCCATCGCGGTGGTGATCGTGGCGCTTGGCGCGCTCGCCAACGGCGCCCCGCCGGCGGCCATCGCCAAGAGCTTCGGCGACGGGTTCTGGAGCCTGATCCCGTTCACCATGCAGATGGCCTTCGTCACCATCGGCGGTTACGTCGTCGCCACCGCCCCCCCGGTGCAGGCCCTCATCGATCGCCTCGCGGCGATCCCGAAGAGCGGGCGCGGCGCCGTCGGCCTGGTGGCGGCGGCGACCATGCTATCGTCGTTCCTGAGCTGGGGGCTGAGCCTGATCTTCGGCGGTCTGCTGGCTCGGGCGCTCGCGCGCCGCACGGACCTCAAGATGGATTACCGCGCCGCCGGCGCCGCCGCCTATCTCGGCCTCGGCGCCACCTGGGCTATGGGCCTCAGCTCCTCGGCGGCCCAGCTCCAGGCCAATCCGGCGAGCCTGCCCAAGAACCTGCTGGCCATCACCGGCGTGATCCCGTTCAGCGAGACGATCTTCCTGTGGCAGTCGATGCTGATCGCCGTGATCCTGTTCGTGATCTCGATCATCATCGCCTACGTCTCGGCGCCCGGTCCGGCCAACGCCGTCACGGCCGAATCCATGGGCGTCGACGTCTCCCGCGAAAAGCCCGACACCGCGCGCCCGAGCCAGCCGAGCGAGTGGCTCGAGCATTCGCCGATCCTGACCCTGCTCCTCGCCGTGCTGGCGGTCGGCTGGCTCGTGCAGGAATTCGCCCGGCAGTCGTGGATCACCGCGATCTCGAGCCTCAACACCTACAACTTCCTGTTCCTCACCCTCGGCCTGCTCCTGCACTGGCGCCCGAAGAACTTCCTCAGGTCCGTGGGCAAGGCCGTGCCGGCCACCGCCGCCGTGCTGATCCAGTTCCCGTTCTACGCCGCCATCTCCGCCATGCTGACGGGACCGAAGAACGGCGCCGGCACCTCCGTCTCCGACGTGATCACCCACGCCTTCGTCAGCCTCAACACCACGGGCAGCTTCCCCATCTCCATGGGCGTCTATTCGGCGGTGCTCGGTTTCTTCGTGCCGTCCGGCGGCGGCAAGTGGCTGCTGGAAGCGCCCTACGTGATGCAGGCGGCCAACGAGCTGCAGGTCCATCTCGGCTGGGCGGTGATGGTCTACAACGCGGCCGAGGCCCTGCCGAACCTCATCAACCCGTTCTGGATGCTGCCGCTGCTGGGCATCCTCGGCCTGAAGGCCCGCGACATCGTCGGCTTCAGCTTCCTGCAGCTCATCATCCACCTGCCGGTGGTGCTGTTCCTGCTCTGGGCGCTCGCCTTCACCCTGACCTATCATCCCCCCGTGATGCCGTAGGGCGCACCGTGTCCGCGCCCGACCGCATGCCGGAAATCCCGGCCGACCGGCTGACCGACGCCCAGAAGGCGGCGTCGGCCGCCTTCCGCGCCGCGCGCAAGGGGCCGGTCTTCGGGCCGTTCGTGCCGTTGCTCCGCAGCCCGGACCTGATGACCAACGCCAGCACCATGGGGCTGCACCTGCGCTACCGCAGCGTGCTGCCCCTGCACCTGTCCGAGCTCATCATCCTGATCACGGCGCGGGAATGGACGCAGCAGCTGGAGTGGCACATCCATGCGCCCATCGCCGTGGAGGCCGGTCTGGCGGCGGACATCGTCGCGGCGATCCGCGACGGACGGCGGCCCGACGCCATGGGGGCGGACGAAGCCCTGGTCTACGCCTTCGCGACGGAGCTTCACCGCAACCGGTCCGTGAGCGACGTGACCTACGCGCGGGTCGTGGAGACGTTCGGAGAGCAGGGTGCCATCGAGATGGCCGGGATCAACGGCTACTACACGCTGCTCGCCATGAGCATGAACGTGGCTCGGACGGCCCTGCCGGAGGGGGCAGAGCCGCAATTGCCGCCGTTGGTCGGATAGGTCTCGATGTCCTATCGTCCCTGCTGGCCGGCGGCACGGTTCGACGTCGGAACCGGATCGCGCGCCTGACGACGGCCCGCGGCCTCGTGCAGGCGAACGGCGACATATCCCATCACGACGACGATGGCGGGCGTGACGACGAATGCGAGAATGGCCAGCTCGTTCATGGCGTGAGCTCCTTCAGCGTGCGCCTCGCCAGAAGATGTAGGATGGTCGCAGCGGTAAGCCAACCGCCAATCCCCAGCATCAGGGAAAGCGGTTTCAGCGTCACCTGCAGATTGCTGACATTGTAGATGTAGCCGGCCACGGGCGTCGCGATCCCGACGGTGAAGCAGGATGTCGCCGCCGTGTTGAGCGCGGTCGCGAGGAGTTTGGTCTGTTCGTTGAAGACGATGCTCATCGGGTCGGTCGTAGCTGGGGCACGCGCCGGTTCTCCTACCGGACCCGGACCGGAACGAACGCCGCCACGGCCGCCAGCAACCATCCCCCCATCAGCGCGAAACCACCGATCGGGGCCGCCATGGGGAACAGCGGCGTGCCGTGGAGCGCCCGCAGGGCGAGGTCGCCGGAGAACAGGACGAGTCCCAGCACGAGGGCGGCGGCGGCCAGCCGCGTGACGCGGCGGTGCGTCGTGCCCGTGGCGGCCAGGGCCACCAGTCCGAGGATGGCGGGGGCGTGGAACAGCAGGAACTGCGCGGCCGTCTTCAGGCTGTCGGCCCCGGCGATGTGGGCCGCCGCCGCGCTCGCCGCGACGCCCAGCAGCCCGGCAAGGGCGCCCAGTGCCAGGAGGATGCGGTCGGGGAGGGTCACGCGCCGCGCTCGGCGAGCAGCCGGGCGACGCTGGCGCGCAGTTCCGGCACGCCGCGGTCGTCGCGGCTCGAGGTGATCAGGATCTCCGGATAGGCGGCCGGGCGCTTCGACAGGGCCTCGCGGGTCTTCTCGATGCGGGCCTCGACCTCGGATTTCTTCAGGGCGTCGCCCTTGGTCAGCACCACCTGATAGCTCACGGCGGCCTTGTCGAGGCCGTCGAGGACATCGGTGTCGATGCTCTTCAGGCCATGGCGCGAATCGATGAGCATGAACACCCGGGCGAGGTTGGCGCGACCCTTGAGGTAGTCGTGGATGAGGTCGGTCCAGGCCTCGACCTTGGTCTTCTCCACCGCCGCGTAGCCGTAGCCCGGCATGTCGACGAGGGTCAGGCGCCCGCCGATGTCGAAGAAGTTGAGCTGCTGGGTGCGGCCGGGCGTGTGCGAGGTCCGCGCCAGGGTGTTGCGGCCGGTGAGCGCGTTGACGAGGCTCGACTTGCCGACGTTGGAGCGGCCCGCGAAGGCGATCTCGACACCCTTCATGGGCGGCAGGGCGACGACCGTGGGGGCCGAGGACAGGAAGTCGGCGGCCCCCGCGAACAGCAGGCGGCCGGACTCCAGGAGTGCGGCGTCTTCGGCTTGGGTGTCGGCTTGGGACATGGCGTGGGACCGTTCGGAAGCGGGCGTATCCGCCATCAACAAGCCGACACGCGAGAAACAGGACGGTCCTCCCCGTCGCCGAGACGGGAAGGACCGGTGTGGTGCGGGTGCAGCGCCGTGCCGCCGATCGCGGGACGGCGGCTCGCCCAGAAGATCAGTTCTTGTCAAAAAGATCAGTTCTTGGCGACCGCGTTCTTGTCGGCGGGCTTCTTCTTGAACATCCCCGAGATGTTGTCCCACAACTCCACCTTCACGCCGTTGCGGCGCATGATGACGTATTGCTGGATCACCGAGAGGGTGTTGTTCCAGGCCCAGTAGATCACCAGGCCGGCCGGGAACGAGCCGAGCATGAAGGTGAACACGATCGGCATGAAGGTGAAGATCTGCGCCTGGACCGGGTCCGGCGGCGCGGGGTTCATCTTCATCTGGATGAACATCGTGATGCCCATGATGATGGGCCAGATGCCGAGATGGACGATGTCCGGGGCCGCGAAGGGCAGCAGGCCGAACAGGTTGAGGAAGCTCGTCGGATCGGGCGCGGCCAGATCCTGGATCCAGCCGAAGAACGGCGCGTGCCGCATCTCGATGGTGATGAACAGCACCTTGTAGAGGGCGAAGAACACCGGGATCTGGATCAGCACCGGCCAGCAGCCGGCGACCGGATTGATCTTCTCCTTCTTGTAGAGCTCCATCATCGCCTGCTGCTGCTTCAGCTTGTCGTCGCCGTAGCGCTCGCGGATGGAAGCCATTTCCGGCTGCACGGCCTTCATCTTGGCCATGGACTGGTAGGACTTGTTGGCGATGGGCAGGAACAGGAGCTTGAGGCACAGGGTCACGACCAGGATCGCGACGCCGAAATTGCCGAACAGGTGGAAGAAGAAGTCGAGCGCCCGGAACATCGGCTTGGTGATGAAGTGGAACCAGCCCCAATCGATCATGAGATCGAACTTCTCGATGCCGAGGTCCTTCTGGTAGCCGTTGATGGTGTTGACTTCCTTGGCGCCGGCGAAGAGCTGCTGCGTCGCGGTGGCCGTGGCGCCGGGATCGACGACGCGCACGCCGCCGAGCACGCTCGCCTGATAGACCTTCGTCGCCCCGTCCGTGCGCTCGGTGAAGCTGCCGGTGTAGGGCGCGGCCTGGTCGGGGATCGCGGCGGCGGCCCAGTACTTGTCGGTGATGCCGACGAAGCCGCCGGTGACGCCGGCCCACGACTTGCCCTTGGTGGCGACGTTGCCGAGCACGGGCTCCTTGGCGAGGTGGTCGTAGGTGTATTCCTGCAGGCCCTCGGCGCCGAGCACGCCGATCATGCCCTCGTGGAGCACGTAGTAGCCCTGCGTCGTCGGCTTGCCCCAGCGCGAGACCAGGCCATACGGGTACAGGCTCACGGCGGCCGCACCCTTGTTCTCGACCTCGTCGCGGACCGTGAACATGAACTTGTCGTCCACCGCGATGATGCGGCGGAACAGGAGGCCGGCCCCGTTGTCGAAGCTCAGGGTGACGGGCTTGCCGACCGACAGGGTGGTGGCGTCGGCGGTCCAGACCGTGTCGCTGCCCGGCAGGGGACCGGCATTCTGGCCGACCCAGCCGAATTCGCCGTAATACGGATTGGCCGTCCCGGTCGGCGACAGCAGCACGATGCGCGGGCTCTTGTCGTCCACGGTCTCGTGGTAGTTCTTCAGCAGAACGTCGTCGATGCGCGCGCCCTTGAGGGCGATGGAGCCGGAGAGCGCCGGCGTGTCGATGGTCACGCGGGGCGAGCGGGCGATGACCGCCTCGCGGGGCTCGACGCCGCCCTGGGTGCCGCCGGCGGCGCCCGGCAGGGTGCCGGGCACGGGGGCGGCCGGGCCACCCTCCTTCGGGCTGGCACTCGGGACGCCGTCGGGCGAGGTCGCGGCCTTGCCCTGGAGCGCCTGGGCCTGGAGCGTGGCCTGCCGCTGCTGCTCCACGCGCGGCGCGGCGATGAAGTAGTTCCAGCCGAGCAGGACCGCCAGCGACAGGGCGATCGCGACGATCATGTTCGTCTTGTCATTACCCATCGGTCGGTCCGTCGCATGCGTTGGGAATGGGGGAGGGCGCCGTGGCGCGGGCCGTCTGGGCCGCCTCGGGGCCAGAGGCCAATAGCGGCATCGCGCCCGATGCGCCAGACGTCCCCTTGCCACGACCGCGCCGCGAAGCCGGGCGGTCAGGGTCCGAAGATTCCTTGCGCGCCTGCGGCTTCGTCACGATGGGCACGGCACGGCGCAGGTCTTCGATCAGCGTCGCGAAGGGCGCCGACAGGGCCGGGCGTCGGGCGACAACCACGATGTCGGCCGCCGGATTCGGCAGAGCATCGGCCGCAGCAAGCACGGCGGCGCGCAGGCGCCGCCGGATGCGGTTGCGCTCCGTGGCATGCCCGACGCGCTTGGTGATGGTGAAGCCGATTCGCAGGCTTTCTTGCGCGACGACCTGAAGCGAAGCCTCGGGCTCCGCGACGTCGCGCAACCGCCCTTGGGCGGAGAAGCGCTCCGTATGGAAACGCCGGCCTCCCGCCGCGGCCAGGAAGTCCTTGCGCTGGGTCAACCGTCCGATCGTCGACACGGCCGATCCGATCTCGCGGCCCGGGGCCGGGTCCATGCGGGACGCGCCGCGCGAAGGCGGCGCGATACCTTGATCTTAGGCCGACAGTTTCTTGCGGCCATGGGAGCGGCGGGCCGCGATCACCTTGCGGCCACCGGCGGTGGCCATACGGGCACGGAAGCCGTGACGACGCTTACGCACGAGCTTGCTGGGCTGATAGGTTCTCTTCACGGCGCGATCTCCGATGGCCGAGGATGGGTGCCGCAGGCTTCACCGCCAGTGCAGGCCCCGTCACGCGTCCAGAATGTGTCTGCAAGCGCGAACAGCGCCCAGAAGAGCGCCGCGTCGCGATGGCGCGGCTTATGGCGGATGGCCGGCGCGGAGTCAACGCGCGCGCTCCGTCCGAGGGGCATGAAACCGCCGGATCGGAGGCGCCCCGATTAAGGTTAACCACGGCTTAAGGGCGCGTCGGCCGGCTTGCGGCGTTAGCATTGCGCAACACACGGGGACGGCGCCGCCGATGTCCCAGTCCGGGACGACAGGCCGGCCGGTCGCCGCATGGGAGGCACGATGAACGGATTCGACGTCACATTCCGGGACGAGCGGGACTGGGTCAACTTCGGTGACACCTATGTCGGCTCGGACGCCTTCAAGACGCTGTTTCGCGAAGGCATGACCATGGTGGAGGAGGCGGCCGCCTATCTCGACGGCGAGGGCCGCGAGGAATCGCGCCTGATGTCGCGGGACGGCACCCTGAGCTACGCCAGCGAGACCATGCGGCTCACCACTCGCCTCATGCAGATCGCCTCCTGGCTCCTGGTACAGCGCGCCGTGGCCGAGGGGGAGCTGACCCCCAACGAGGCCCTGGAGGAGAAGACCCGCGTGCGCCTCGCCACGCCCGATCCGTTCAAGGCCGACGTGTTCGGCATCCTGCCGGCGCGCCTCCAGGACCTCATCGTGCGCTCGCGCCGGATGCATGCCCGCATCCTGCACCTCGACACCGTGATCACCGACGAGCGTCCGACGCCGGTTGCCGTCGCGAGCCCCGTGGCCGCCCAGCACAGCCGTCTGCTCGCCGCCTTCGGCACGGCGCATTGAACCCCTGATGCAAGCAGCCCCAGCCGATGCGGATCGGCCGGGGCGCTCGGTCGGTGGCGTCAGGCCACGCGGACCCGCCAGATCTCCTCGGCGTATTCCCGCATGGAGCGGTCGGAGGAGAACCACGCCATCCGGGCGGTGTTGAGGATCGCCGAGCGCCACCACGTCGCCGGATCGTTCCAGGCCGCGTCGACGGCGCGCTGGGCGCGCCAGTAATCGTCGAAGTCGACTGTGAGCAGGTAGCGGTCGTCGTGGACGAGGCTGTCGACGATGGGCCGGAACCGGGCGGGATCGTCCGGCGAAAATCCGCCCGTGCCGATGAGGTCCAGGGCGGCGGCGAGGCGTGGCGAGGCGGCGATGGCGGCCTTCGCGTAACCCGGCTCGTTCATGCGGGCCTGCACCCCGGCGGCGTCGAGGCCGAAGATGAAAATGTTGTCCGCGCCGACATGGTCGCGGATCTCGATGTTGGCGCCGTCGAGGGTGCCGATGGTCAGCGCCCCGTTGAGCGCCAGCTTCATGTTGCCCGTGCCCGAGGCCTCCATGCCGGCCGTGGAGATCTGCTCGGAGAGGTCGGCGGCCGGGATGATCGATTCGGCGAGACTCACCGAGTAGTTCGGCAGGAACACCACCTTGAGGCGTCCGGCCACATCGGGATCGTCGTTGACCACCCGGGCGACGTCGCTGGCGAGCTTGATGATGAGCTTGGCCTGGACGTAGCTCGGCGCGGCCTTGCCGCCGAAGATCTTGACCCGGGGCGTCCAGTCCCGGTGCGGCTCGGCCTTGATCGCCTGATAGAGCGCCACCGTTTCGATGACGTTGAGGAGCTGGCGCTTGTACTCGTGGATGCGCTTGATCTGCACGTCGAACAGGCTCGACGGATCGACGACGATCCCCGTGCGCTCGGCCACCACCCGGGCGAGCGCCTCCTTGCGGCCGCGGCGCATGGCCCGGTAGCGCTCCTGGAAGGCGGGATCGGACGCGTGGTCGGCGAGGCCCGTCAGGAGTTCGGGATTGTCGAGGACGCCGTCCCCGACGGCCTCGACGGCGAGCCGGGTCAGCTCCGGATTGCAGTTGTGCAGCCAGCGGCGGAAGGTGATGCCGTTGGTCTTGTTGACGATCTTGTCCGTGTCGAGGGCGTGCAGGTCCTTGAACACCGTCGAGCGCATGAGATCCGTGTGCAGGGCCGAGACGCCGTTGACCCGGCGCGCGCCGAGGAAGGCGAGGTGGCCCATGCGCACCCGTTTGCCGTTGGCTTCCTCGATGAGGGACACGGAGGCGAGCTGCGCCGCATCCGCCCGGCCGTGCCGGCCCTGCTCCTCGAGGTGCATCCAGTTGATGAGGTAGATGATCTGCATGTGGCGCGGCAGCACCCGCTCCATCAGCTCCACCGGCCACGTCTCCAGGGCCTCGGGCAGCAGGGTGTGGTTGGTGTAGCCGAGGGTGTTGGTGGTGACGTGCCAGGCATCCTCCCAGTTGAAGCCGTGATCCTCCAGTAGGAGGCGCATCAGCTCCGGCACGGCGATGGCCGGATGGGTGTCGTTGAGCTGGATCGCGGCGTGGTCGGGCAGGGTGCGGAGATCCCCGCGCTCGGCCACGTGCCGGCGCACGAGGTCCTGCAGGGAGGCGGAGGTGAAGAAGTATTCCTGGCGCAGGCGCAGTTCCTGGCCGGCATCGGAGGAATCGCTGGGGTAGAGCACCCGCGAGATCGCCTCGACCCGGGCGCGGTCGGCCACGGCCCCGACATGGTCGCCGCCGTTGAAGCGGGCGAGCTCGACGGGCGCCTCGGCCTCGGCCTTCCACAGGCGCAGGGTGTTCACGTGGCGCCCGCGCCAGCCCACCACGGGCACGTCGTGGGCCACGGCCCGCACGGTCTCGGCCGGGTGCCAGTGGCGGCGGATGACGCCCTCGGACACCGACGACATGGTGACGTGGCCGCCGAACCCGATGGTGTAGGTCGCCTCCGGGCGCACGAACTCCCAAGGGTTGCCCTCGGCGAGCCAGGTCTCGGGGGCCTCCTTCTGCCAGCCATCCTCGAGGGATTGCCGGAACAGGCCGTGATCGTAGCGGATGCCGTAGCCGATGGCCGGGATCGACAGGCTCGCCATGCTCTCCATGAAGCAGGCGGCCAGACGCCCGAGGCCGCCGTTGCCAAGGGCCGCGTCGGGCTCGGCCCCCTCGACGGTGTCGAGATCGATGCCGAGATCGCGCAGCGCCGCGCGGGTGGTCTCGACGAGGCCGAGATTGTTCATGGCGTCCGAGAGCAGGCGGCCGATGAGAAATTCGAGGGAGAGGTAGTAGACGCGCTTGTTCGGCACCGCCTCGCCGCTCGCCATGCAGGCATCGACGATGCGGTCGCGCAGGGCCAGGGCGGTGGCGGCGAACCAGTCGCGCTCGCGGGCGTTCTGCGGGCTCTTGCCGACGGCGTAGGCGAGCTTGGCCAGGATCGCTTCGCGCAGGTCGGCGACGGCATCGCCCGATCGGGACGCGACCGGCAGCGCGCGCGTCGCAGCGGCGGGCGTGCCGTGGACGGCGGCCGTCGCGGTCCGCTCCTCGGTGGCCTCGGATGCGATCAGCTTCTCATTCAACACGTGCAGGTCCCCCTCATGCCCATCGGCGCGCGGCCGGTCGCTTGAGCGCCTCGTCGCGGACAGCCCCGTGGGCGATGGTCCGAGACGTCGTGCCTGCCACCTTTTGCTTCGTGCGTGACGGATCTGCCGGACCTCTCGGTCCCGCGAGCCCCGTCCCGATCCGCGCGTCGGGCCGGACTTTCACGTCCGGCGGTCCGACATGCGTCGCATCCAATCCGCACGGGAATGAGACAGGGATAGGTTGAAGGTTCGGTGAATGCGGCGGAAACGCGCAGTCCGGCGCCACATTATCGGCAGCTTTCAGGGTCTTGTATGCAAGCGCTTGCCAGATGCATGCGAGATGCAGCATCATTGCATATAGAGCCATCCAGGGCACGGAGGCGGACCATGAGGGATTGGGCGACGCAGGGGGCCGCCCGCGCGGCACGGATCGCTGCCGGCGCGTCCTTCGCCCGCGGCAAGGTCGTGGCCCTGTCCGATCTCGCGCCCTTCCTCGAAGCGATCCTGCGCCCGGGCGACCGGGTCTGCCTCGAAGGCGACAACCAGAAGCAGGCCGATGTCCTCGCCGACGCCCTGGCGGAGGTCGACCCGGCGGTGATCCACGGCCTGCACATGGTGCAGTCGGGCATCGTCCTGCCGTCCCATCTCGACGTGTTCGAGAAGGGCATCGCGCGCCGGCTCGACTATTCGTATTCCGGTCCGCAGGCGGCGCGCATCGCCCGGATGCTCTATGGCGGGCAGATCGAGCTCGGCGCGGTCCACACCTACCTCGAACTGTTCGCCCGCTACTTCATCGACCTGACGCCGCAGGTGGCCCTCATCGCGGCGGTGAGCGCCGACCGCGACGGCAACCTCTACACCGGCCCCAACACCGAGGACACGCCCACCGTCGTCGAGGCCACGAGCTTCAAGGACGGTCTTGTGGTGGCGCAGGTGGACCGGATCGTCGACCGGGTGCCCCGCGTCGACATCCCCGGCGACCGGGTCCACTTCGTGGTGGAGGCGGGCAAGCCGTTCTACGTCGAGCCCCTGTTCACCCGTGATCCGGGCGCCATCACCGAGACCCAGATCCTCACGGCGATGCTGGCGATCAAGGGGCTCTACGCGCCCTACGGCATCCGCCGCCTCAACCACGGCATCGGCTTCAACACCGCCGCCATCGAATTGATGCTGCCGACCTACGGCGAAAAGCTCGGCCTGCGTGGGAAAGTCTGCACCCATTGGGCGCTCAACCCGCACCCGACCCTGATTCCCGCCATCGAGGCGGGCTGGGTCGAGCAGATCCACTGCTTCGGTTCCGAGGTCGGGATGGACGACTACATCGCCGCCCGGCCGGACATCTACTTCACGGGGGCGGACGGGTCGCTCCGCTCCAACCGCGCCTTCTGCCAGACTGCGGGGCTCTATGCCTGCGACCTGTTCATCGGCTCGACCCTGCAGATCGATCTCTCCGGCCACAGCTCGACGGTAACCACCAACCGCATCGCCGGGTTCGGCGGCGCGCCCAACATGGGGTCCGATCCGCGCGGCCGCCGCCATCCGAGCGAGCCCTGGCTCAAGGCGGGGGCCGAGGCCGATCCCGACACGCCGGCGCCCCTGCGCCGGGGCCGCAAGCTCGTGGTGCAGATCGGCGAGACCTTCGGCGACGGCAACGTGCCCCTGTTCGTGGAGCGCCTCGACGCCCTGGCGCTGGCCGAGAAGCTCGACCTGCCGCTGGCCCCCGTCATGGTCTACGGCGACGACGTCACCCACATCGTCACGGAGGAAGGCATCGCCAACCTGCTCCTGTGCCGCAATGCCGACGAGCGCGAGCAGGCGATCCGGGGGGTCGCCGGCTACACCGAGATCGGGCGGCGGCGCGATGCCGGCCTGGTCGCCCGCCTGCGCGAGCGCGGCGTGATCCGCCGGCCGGAAGACCTCGGCATCGATCCCCTCGACGCCGACCGCAGTCTGCTGGCCGCCCGCTCCATCAAGGATCTCGCGCTGGCGTCCGGCGGCCTCTACCGGCCGCCGAGCCAATTCCGCAACTGGTGACGGGAGAGCGGTCGATGGAACGTCTCAGCTACACCCTCGATGCGCCGGTCCCGGCCGGTGGGACGAAGCCCCAGGCCATCGTGGGCGTCGTCGCGTCCGGCAACCTCGAAGTCCTGTTGGAGCGTGTGCTGGCCCCCGACCGCTGCACCGTCGAGATCGCCACCGCCGCCCACGGCTTCGGTGAGGTCTGGGCCGCCGTGGTGGCGGATTTCGTGGCGCGGCGCGGGGCGGGCGGCCTGCGCATCGCCATCAACGACGGCGGTGCCCGGCCCGACACCGTCGCCCTGCGCCTCGCACAGGGCGCGCGGCTCATCGCCGGAGACGCACCATGAATCCCGCCGCAAATCCCACCCTGAACCCCGTCTTCGAGCCCGAAGCCCTGAGCTGGTACGAGGCCAGCGCCCGCCAGCGCGTCGCCGCCCTGGTCGATCCCGGCAGTTTTCACGAGGTCGTCGGTCCCGAGGAACGGGCGACGAGCCCGCACCTCGCCCTGTTCGACCTGCCCGAGCAGTTCGACGACGGCATGATCGTCGGACGCGCGACCCTCGACGGCGCCCCGATCCTCGTCGCGGCCCAGGAGGGCCGCTTCATGGGCGGCGCCGTGGGGGAGGTCCACGGGGCCAAGCTCGTCGGCCTGCTCCGCGCCGCTCAGTCCCTCAGCCTGGACGTTCTGATCCTGTTCGACACCGGCGGCGTCCGCCTGCAGGAGGCCAATGCCGGCGAGACCGCCATCGCCGAGATCATGCGCGCCCTGGTCGACGCGCGCCGCGCCGGATCGCGCGTCGTCGGCCTCATCGGCGGGCGCTCGGGCTGCTACGGCGGCGGCGGACTCATCGCCGGTTGCTGCTCGGCCCTCGTCGTCACCGAGCAGGGGCGCATCAGCGTCACCGGCCCGGAGGTGATCGAGACCAACCGGGGCGTCGAGGAATTCGATGCCCGCGACCGCGCCCTGGTCTGGCGCACCATGGGCGGCAAGCACCGCTACCTCATGGGCGGCGCCGATGTTTTCGTGGATGACGGCCCCGGCGCGTTTCGCGAAGCGGTGCGCGTGATCCTCGAGGCACCCGGGCGCCTCGACCTCGACACCCTCGATGCCGAGCAGGCCCGCCTGGAACGGCGCCTCGCCCGTTTCGGCGCGGCCACGGACGCCGTCGCGGTCTGGTCGGCCCTCGGGATCGCCGATGCGGCCGCCGTGCCGGGCCTGTCCACGCGCGCGTTCCGCGCCGTCGCCACCTGCCGGGAGAGTGCCGATGACGCTCGCTGAGATCCTGGCCGGGCTGTTTCCCGAGGGCCACGACGTCGCCGTCACCGACGGCCTCATCCTCGGCACCGGCCGCCGAACCGGCGGCCTCGTCCATGTGCTCGGCATCGCCGAGGGTACGCCGCTGGGCATCGACGGAGCCCTGATCCTGGCGGGCCGGGTCCTCGCCATCGCCCGCTCGGGCGACGATGCGCCGATCCTGATGCCCATCGATTCGGCGAGCCAGCGCATGAGCCGGCGCGACGAGCTTTTGGGCCTCAACGAGTGCCTCGCCCATCTCGCCAAGGCGCTGATGCTCGCCGAGGCGGAGGGCCACCCGACCCTCGGTCTGCTCTACGGTCGCAGCGCCGCCGGCGCCTTCATCGCGACGGCCCTGGCCACCGGTCACCTCGTCGCCCTGCCGGGCGCCCATCCGGAGGTGATGGACCTGCCCTCCATGGCTCGCGTCACCAAGCTGTCCCTCGACGTGCTGACCGAGAAGGCGCGGGCGACGGCGGTCTTCGCCCCGGGCCTCGACAATCTCGTCCGGACGGGGGCGATCCACGAGACCTGGGACCCCGAAAAATCCCTGGCCGAGCAGTTGGAGACCTGCCTCGCCGCACCGCCGCCCTCGGGGGATCGGCGCGACCGCCTCGGGGCCGAGCGCGGCGGCCGACCCTGCGCCGCCGCCATCGCCGAGCGGGTCGCGGCGCGCATCGCCGACCATGCCTGAGGCGCCCGCGCGCCACGCCATGGTCCGCATCACGCCGGCATCCTGGCGCACCTGCCTCGCCGGGCGGGCGGACCTCGACGGCCTGCCCTACGTCGCCAGTTGGGTGGAGCGTGGCTGGCCCCTGGTGGCGCGTCGCTCAGCCGTTGGAGAGACCGGCCACGCCCTCGGCCTGCCCCTGCCGCCGGCCCTCGGCAAGCGCCGGCTGTCGTTCGTCCTCGACCCGGCCGCGATCCTGTCCGTCGCGCCCCCGCCGCGCCTCGCCGAGGTCGCGTCCCTGGCGCCGGCCGATTGGCAACCGACACTTGTCCGCCTCCTCGCCCTCGATCCCGAGACGCGGACATTCGGCAGCCTCGCCTGGCAATACCTCACGGGCCTGACCTACCTGTCGCCCACCTCGGACATCGATCTCCTGTGGCGCCTCGACGGATCGGCAGACGCGCTCCTCGCCGGTCTCGCGGACATCGCCCGCGACGCCCCCATGCGGATCGACGGCGAGTGCCTCGGGGCCGGGGGGCGGGCCGTCCAGTGGCGCGAACTGGCCGAGGGCACGCCCGAGATCCTGGCGAAGGATGCGCACGGCGTGACCCTCGTCGCCCGCTCCGATTTCCTCAGCGGTGCGGGATGCTGAGGGCCGCCCGCGTCCATCCTGCCGCCCTCGCGCCCGGAAGCCTCCCGGCGGAGGCCATCGCCGCACGGGCCGTGGCGTGCCTCCGCCGCGAGGTCGCTACCTATCCCAAGCCCGGCCTCGTCAGCCACGTCGATTCGGGTGCCCATGCCGACATGGACGCGGCCCTGCTGAACCGCAGCGCCGACACCCTGGAACCGTACTTCGCCGACCTCGCCGAGGCCGGTGGGCGCGGCGCCGGAATGGACACCCTACGGGCCATCGGCATCGCGGCCGAGGCGGCCATGCTGGCGTCCACCGGCGGCGTGAACACCCATCGCGGCGCGATCTTCGGCCTCGGCCTCCTGGCCGCCGCCGCCGGGTTCCGCACCGCCGGATTCCGTGACACCCACGGCGGATCCCGGTCCCTCGGGCGCCTCGTCGCCGACCTGTGGGGACCCGCCATCGCGGCCGGTCCGATTCCTCTGCACAGCCACGGCGCCGCCGCCGCGCGGCGCTACGGAGCCGGCGGTGCGCGGCGCGAGGCGAGTCTCGGATTTCCGACCCTCTACGGCCTCGCGCTCCCGGCCCTGTCTGCCGCCGAGGCCCTGCGGCCAGACCATCCGGAAGCCGTGCGGGTGCAGCTCTGCCTCGCCCTCATCGCGGGCGTGGAGGACACCAACCTGCTGCATCGCGGCGGTCCGGCCGGCCTCGCCTTCGCGCAGGGCGCCGCGCGCGCGTTTCTCGACGACGGCGGCATCGGCCACCCCGATTGGCGAGCCCGTGCTCAGGCGCTTCACGCCGCCTTCGTGGCGCGCAACCTCAGCCCCGGCGGCTGCGCCGATCTCCTGGCCATGACCCTGTTCCTCGCCGAGGTCGGCCCGTGACCCTGGCCCTGCTGTGTTCCGGCCAGGGGCTGCAAGCGCCCGATCTGTTCGCCCTGACGGCGGACGCCCCCGCCGCCGCGCCGATCTTCGCCGCCGCCGCCGACCACCTCGGCCGCGACCCGCGCCGCCTCGTGGCCGAGGTCGACCCGGACTCGCTCTACGCCAACCGGACCGGCCAGATCCTGTGCGTCACCGCAGCCCTCGTTCTCGAGGCTTGCCTCGCCGACATCCTCCCCCGGCGCCGCGTCGTCGCGGGCTACAGCGTCGGGGAGATGGCGGCCTGGGGCATTGCCGGCATCTGGACACCGGCACAGGCCCTCGGCCTCACGGCGGCCCGGGCCGAGGCCATGGACGCCGCGAGCCGCCCCGGGCAGGGACTCGCCGCCATTCGGGGTTTATCGCGGGCAGCCCTCGATCCCCTCGTCGCCCGCCACGCCTGCGCCGTCGCCATCCGCAACCCGGCCAACCTGTTCGTGGTCGGGGGCATGGGGGACGCCCTCGACGCCCTCTGCGCCGAGGCCTCCGAACGCGGCGCGCTCCGGGCGAGCCGCCTGGCCGTCGCGGTCGCCTCCCACACGCCCCTGCTCGAACCGGCCGTGCTGCCGTTCCGGGCGCGCCTCGACGCCGTGCCCGTGCGCCGGCCCACCGCCGGCCTGACGCTCCTGAATGGCACGGACGGCGCCCCGATCTTCGATGGGGCCGGCTTCCGCGGTGTCCTCGCCCGACAGGTCGCAACCTTCGTCGACTGGGCCGCCTGCCTCGACGCCGTGGTGGAGCGCGGCGCGGAGCGGGTGCTGGAGCTCGGCCCCGGCCATGCCCTGGCGGACATGATGCGGGCGCGGGCCCCCCATCTCACCGTTCGCTCGGCGGATGCCTTCCACACCCTGGCCGGCCTGCGTGCCTGGATCGCCGAAGCGTGATGATCGTTTCCCGGGCGCCCGTGCAGCGAGATCGGGCATCCCGCCTGGGTTGTGTCCTGAACCGGTCCTGAATTTCACATCCTGCGACCGTTTGCGCCGCACCAAAAGCAAGGAATCCGTAACCGAAATCGTGGCTTGAATTGTGCAACGCAGCGGAACCATTTACCAATCGGGACGTTCACGATGCCGACGTCAGCCAGGGGCGGTTACGCTCTGAACGTCCAAGGTGCCCGGAGCGGCAAGGATCCCATGACGTCTGCGGCGACTGCTCACTCCGCCCGCGGCCTTGCCGGTCAGACGATCCCTTCGCTGCATCAGCCCCGCATCCTGTTCGCCACGCCGGAGATGGCGGATTTCGTGAAGACCGGCGGTCTCGGCGAGGTCGCCGCCTCCCTGCCGCGCGCCCTGCGCCGGCACTACGACATCCGCGTCCTCATCCCCGGCTACCGCCAGGTGGTGGACCGGTTCGACCACATTCCCGTCGTCGCGCAGCTGCCCGGCCATGCCGGCGTGCCGCCCTGCGAGCTCGGCCTGGTCGAGAGCGGCGACGGCCTCCAGATCTACGTCCTGCTCAGCCCCGAACTCTACCAGCGCGACGGCACGCCCTACGGCGACGGGCAGGGGGATTTTTCCGACAACGACGTGCGCTTCGCCCGCCTCAGCCTCGCCGCCGCCGAGATCGCCCGCGGCGTCGATCCGGCCTGGGCCGCCGACCTTCTCCACCTCAACGACTGGCAGGCGGCCCTGGCCCCGGCCTACCTCGCCTGGACCGGCCTGCGGGTGCCGAGCATCCTCACCGTCCACAACCTCGCCTACCAGGGCCTGTTCTCGCCCGACTCCCTCGGGCGCCTCGGCGTGCCCGACCACGCGTTCCAGATGGACGGCGTCGAGTTCTACGGACAGCTCTCCTTCCTCAAGGCCGGCATCTACTACGCCTCCCACGTCACCACGGTCAGCGATACCTACGCCCGCGAGATCACCACGCCGGAGGCCGGCTGCGGCCTCGACGGGTTGCTCCGCACCCGCGCCGCTCAGGGGCGCCTTGCCGGCATCCTCAACGGCATCGACGAGAGCTGGGACCCGCGCACGGACCCGCACCTCGCCACCCGGTTCGAGGCCGACGACTGGAAGGGCAAGCGCGCCAACGCCGAGACCGTGCGCCGCCAGTTCGGTCTGGCCGTCTCGCGCGGGCCGCTCTTCGCCATCGTCTCGCGCCTCGTCCACCAGAAGGGCATCGACCTCAGCCTCGCCGCCGCCGAGACCATCGTGGCCGAGGGCGGTCAGCTCGTGGTCATCGGCCAGGGCGAAGGCCGCTTCGAGGGGGCCCTGCGCGACCTGTCCCGCCGCCATCCCGATGCCGTCGGCGTCCATGTCGGCTTCAACGAGCAGGACGCCCGCCGGATGTTCGCCGGCAGCGACTTCCTGCTGATGCCGTCGCGGTTCGAGCCCTGCGGCCTCGCCCAGATGTATGCCCAGCGCTTCGGTTCGCTCCCCATCGTCCACCGCACCGGCGGCCTCGCCGACACCGTCGAGGACGGTGTCACCGGCTTCACCTTCGGCGAGGCCTCGGCCCGCGGCTTCTCCGGCGCCATCCGGCGGGCCCTCGACACCTTCGGCCAGAAGAAGCGCCTCAACGCCATGCGCCGCACCGCCATGTCGCGGACCTTCGGCTGGGACGAGGCTGCCACCACCTACGCCTCCCTCTACGCCCGTGCCTTCGGCAACGGCGCCGGCCTGCGGGCGCGCGCGGCCTAGCGTCCCGCTCCCGGCACGGCCCGTCGCGGCAGCTCTGCGACGAAGGCCCTTGCGTCGCATCGCTGTCCGCCGGCAAAAGCCGGGCGAACAGCGAGAGATGCGATGCCCGCCTACCGTTCCCGCACCACCACCCATGGCCGCAACATGGCCGGCGCCCGCGGCCTGTGGCGCGCCACCGGCATGAAGGACGGCGATTTTGGCAAGCCGATCATTGCCGTGGTCAACTCCTTCACCCAGTTCGTGCCGGGCCACGTCCACCTCAAGGATCTCGGCCAGCTCGTGGCCCGCGAGATCGAGGCGGCCGGCGGCGTCGCCAAGGAATTCAACACCATCGCGGTCGATGACGGCATCGCCATGGGCCATGACGGGATGCTGTACTCGCTGCCGTCCCGCGAGCTCATCGCCGATTCCGTCGAGTACATGGTCAACGCCCACTGCGCTGACGCGATGGTGTGCATCTCCAATTGCGACAAGATCACCCCCGGCATGCTGATGGCGGCCCTGCGCCTCAACATCCCGGCGGTGTTCGTCTCCGGCGGCCCCATGGAGGCCGGCAAGGTCCAGCTCAAGGGCGTGATCAAGAAGCTCGACCTCGTCGACGCCATGGTGGCGGCGGCCGACGACCGGGTCTCGGACGAGGACGTGGCCGCCATCGAGCGCGCGGCCTGCCCGACCTGCGGCTCGTGCTCGGGCATGTTCACGGCCAATTCCATGAACTGCCTCACGGAGGCCCTCGGCCTGTCGCTGCCCGGCAACGGCTCGGTGCTGGCGACCCATGCCGACCGCCGCCGCCTCTTCGTCGAGGCCGGCCACCTCATCGTCGACCTCGCCAAGCGCTACTACGAGGGCGACGACGCCAGCGTGCTGCCCCGGTCCGTCGCCGGCTTCTCGGCCTTCGAGAACGCCATGACCCTCGACATCGCCATGGGCGGCTCCACCAACACGGTGCTGCACCTGCTCGCCGCCGCCCACGAGGCGGAGGTGCCGTTCACCATGGCGGATATCGACCGCCTGTCGCGGCGCGTGCCCGTCCTGTGCAAGGTCGCCCCGGCGGTGGCCGAGGTCCACATGGAGGACGTGCACCGGGCCGGCGGCATCATGGCGATCCTCGGCGAACTCGACCGGGCCGGGCTCATCGACGCGAAAGCCGGCAGCGTCCATGCCGGCACCCTGGGCCAGGCCCTCGACCGCTGGGACGTGCGCCGCACGGGCAGCGCCACGGTGTCGGAGTTCTACCGCGCCGCGCCGGGCGGCGTGCCGACCCAGGTCGCCTTCAGCCAGGCGGCGCGCTGGGAAGAGCTCGACCTCGACCGCACGGGCGGCGTGATCCGCGAGGCGGGGCATGCCTATTCGCAGGATGGCGGCCTCGCCGTCCTGTACGGAAACCTCGCCGTCGACGGCTGCATCGTGAAGACGGCCGGGGTGGATGCGTCGATCCTCAGCTTCACCGGAACCGCCCGGGTGTTCGAGAGCCAGGACGATTCCGTCGACGCCATCCTCAAGGGCCGGGTCAAGGCCGGCGAGGTGGTGCTGATCCGCTACGAGGGTCCGCGCGGCGGCCCCGGAATGCAGGAGATGCTGTATCCGACGAGCTACCTGAAATCGAAGGGCCTCGGCAAAGCCTGCGCCCTCGTCACCGACGGGCGGTTCTCGGGCGGCTCTTCCGGCCTGTCCATCGGCCACGTCTCGCCGGAGGCGGCGGAGGGCGGGCTCATCGGCCTCGTGCGCGACGGCGACCGCATCGAGATCGACATCCCGGGGCGCCGCATCCACCTCGCCGTGGACGAGGCGGAGTTGGCCCAGCGCCGCACCGCCCAGGACGCCGCCGGATGGAAGCCGGCCGAGCCGCGCAAGCGCCGGATCACCACGGCGCTCCGGGCCTACGCCATGTTCGCCACCAGCGCCGCGCGCGGCGCCGTGCGTCAGGTCGGGTCCGAGTAGGAGACCACCCGGACATCCGAGGCGACGACCACGCCCGGCTCCCTCGACGATGGGGCCGGGTCCTTCGTTCTCAGGGTTGGACGTCCAGGAGCGTCGGATAGCACCGGGCCCCGGCCGCCGCGGCCAGGACTTCGACGGCGCCCACCGTCGAGGCGTCGCCGGCGACGTGGACCACGTCGGTGGTGCGCAGCGACGGCAGATGCGCCGTCAGGGGGCCGGGCCGGACGTCGGGCGGCCGCTGGCGGCTGCGGTCGGCGACCAGCACGAGGCGGCCGACGCCCGTGGCGCGCAGCCAGTCCAGGGACGGACGCATGTAGAGGTCGAGGGGATCGCGGGCACCGACATGGATCGCGACCTCGCGGGCCGGCTCGATGTAGCGGGCGGCCCGCGCGATGGACCAGATCGGGGCGAACCCGGTCTCGGCCGCCACGAGGACGAGGCGGCCGCCGCCCGGCCGGTAGTAGCCCCGGCCCACCGGGCCCTTGATCTTCACCGGATGGTCGAGGACGATCTCCTCGCCGAAGGCGTCGGGCAGGGCGGTGCGGTCGCCGGTCAGGCGCAGGTGGAAGACGAGTTCGTTGAGTTCGGCCGAGCCGTCGACGCGCAGGGTCGGGTTCAGGGTGACGGGCTCGAAGCCCTCGAAGGCCGCCACGACCCCGTGTCCCGGCTCCAGGGCGAGGCGCTTGGTCAGGGTCACCACCACTTCGAGGGTGTGGGGGCCGAGCGGCGTGATCTGCGTCACCGTGCCGGCGCGCTTCTGGGCCGGCGCCGGTCTGACCGGTGTGCCGAACGTCTCGGGCCGCTCGATGAGGCCGGCGCGCGGTGGGGTGAGCTTGACGGCGTCGGCGCGATGGCTGCGGGCCTGGGCACGCCGGGGCAGGGGACCGGAGCCCTGTCCCATGAGGCCGGGCGGCGCGGCGATCATCCCGTCGGCCAGGGCGGCCTCCAGGGGGGTGTCGCCCGTGGAGATCCGCACGGACTTGCCGTTGACCACGAGGGAGCAGCGGGCGCTCATCATCATCCCTCGAACGGGGCCGGGCGTCGCGTCGCGCGTCGCGGAACGGGTGGCTAGAGCACGTTTCGTGATCCTCGAATCACGCAAAGTGCTCTCAGTTATTGGGGGTCGCCTTTTCTTCGCGCGAGCCGGTAACCACCTCGCTCGAAAACGCCCTAGCGGGCCGCGTGCAGGAGCTGGTCGACGAGGGCGGCCCAGCGGTCGCGCACGGCCTGGGCCTCGGGCGTCAGGGGCGCGTCGGACTCGGCGATGGTCGCGATGCAGGCCCGCAGATGGGCGGTCTCGTCCCGCTCGGAGCGCAGGACCGCCTTCATCACCTGGAGCTGCGCCTTGAGGCGGACGACGTCGGCGGAGGCCTCCGCCGGTTCGACGGATTCCGCGGCCGGCGCGGCCGGACGCAACGGCACGATCTCGGCGATGGGCGTCTCGACGAGGCGCAGGGGCCGGGCCATCAGGCGCCGGACGATGCTGGTGTCGAAGCTCGCATCGTTCCGTAAGGCCGCTTCGCCCATCAGGTGATCCCCCATCCCACGGCCGCTCGGGCCCGAAAGTGCCTCACAGAACGCCCGGTCACCGCCGGTACTCACTCCGAGCACGGCGGCGCAGGGGGAATTCCGTGGGAGACACTCAGCATTCCGTTAGGGGGAACGATGGCGGATCATGGTTAAGGGAAGTTTAAACCGATCCCTCGTCTTCGCGGGGATCGGCGTTTCCGGCCGCCGTCAGGCGGCTTCCGGGGCCGCCCCGAGGAGTTGCCGGGCCTGGAGCATCGACATCGGTTCGCCGAAGGCGAAGCCCTGCGCATACTCGCAGCCGAGTTCGGCCAGGGCCTGGGCATCGGCTTCCGATTCCGCGCCCTCGGCCACGATGGCGAGACCGAGTTCCTGGGCCATCCTGACGATGGACCGCAGGATCGCCGTGCGCCCCGTGGCGATCTGGCGGACGAAGGACTGGTCGATCTTGATGGTGTCGAACGGGAAGCGCTGGAGGTAGGACAGGGCCGAGTAGCCGGTGCCGAAATCGTCCAGGGACAGGCCGGCGCCGAGGTCGTGGATTCGCGCCAGCATCTGCGCCGCGTATTCCGGATTCTCCATCACCAGACTCTCGGTGAGTTCGAGCTTGAGGGAGCCGGTCAGGACGCCGGACCGCGCCAGGATCGTCTTCACGTCGTGCAGGAGGTCGTGGCGCAGGAGCTGGCGCGAAGACATGTTGACGGAGGCGAAGATCGGCGGCTCGACGTCGAGGGAGCGCTGCCAGGCGGCGAGTTCGAGGGCGGTGCGCTCCAGGGCGAAGATGCCGAGGTTGACCACGAAGCCGCATTCCTCGGCCACCGGCATGAAGGTCGAGGCCGGGATGCGCCCGAGGCGGGGATGATCCCAGCGCAGCAGGGTCTCGAAGCCCGCCACGGTGCGGTCCTCGAGGCGGACGATGGGCTGGAACAGCACCTTCATCTCGTTGCGCTCGAGGGATTTGCGCAGGTCGCCCTCGAGCATCAGGCGGTCGCCGTGCTCTTTGCGCATGTCGGCCCGGAACACCTCGATGCGGTCGCCGCCGCCGCGCTTGGCCTGGATCATGGCGATTTCGGCGTTCTTGAACACCTCTTCCCGCTTCAGGTTGGCGCCGACCTCGTGCAGGACGATGCCGACGGAGACCGTGAGGAAGATCTCGCGGTCGGCGTAGGTAATCGGCGTGGCGATGGCCTTGCGGATCATCTCGGCGAACGAGAGGATGCGGTCGGGGTCGCGCTCCGACAGGAGAATGAGGGCGAACTCGTCGCCCGCGACCCGCGCCAGGGTATCCTGCGGACGCAGCAGCCGGCCGAGGCGGCGCGACAGGGTCAGCAGGATCGAGTCGCCCGCCGAGAGGCCGATGGCGTCGTTGATGGCCTTGAACCGATCGACGTCGAGGACGATGGTCGTCGGCTTCAGCCGCGCATCCTGGCTCGCGAAGGCGAGGGCGGCATCGAGGCGGTCGTGGAACAGCTCGCGGTTGGGCAGGCCGGTGAGGCTGTCGTGCACGGCGTCGTGAAGCAGGCGCTCTTCGGCGGTCTTCACCTCGGTGACGTCCGAGATGGTGCCGACGATGCGCACCACCTCGCCGTCGGTGCCGATCACCGGCCGCGCCTTGAGGCGGTACCAGTAGTACGGTCCGGCGGTGGAGCGCAGGCGGAAATCGTGGACGATGCGCCCGCGCCGCTCCTCGATGACCGTGTCGAGGGCCGCCGAGTAGCGCTCGACGTCGAACGGGTGGACGAGGGCGAGCCAGTTCACCGCCGGGCCTTCGAGGGCGCCGCGCTTGAGACCGAGCTGCCCTTCGATCTCCTGCCCGGCGAAGACCCGGTCGCCGGGCACGTCCCAGTCGAACACCACGTCGCCGGCGCCGGTGAGCGCGAGCGCCCGGCGCTCGGTGTCGGAGACCAGGGCATGGGTGAGGCCGCCGCCCGCGAAGGCGTGCTGCATCACCGTGAAGCCGATGAGCATGACGATGAGGACGAGGCCGCCGATGAGGGCCGGCTGCACGAGGTCGCTGCCGATCTGTCCCGTGATGGCGAAGCCCGCCGCCACCACCCAGACGAGGAGGAGGAACCAGGTCGGGATCAGCAGGATCGCCCGGTCGTAGCCGTTATGGGCGGCGAGATAGACGATGAGCAGCAGGCCGACCCCGGCCACCGCCGCGATGGAGATGCGGGCGACGCCCGCCGCCACGGGCGGATCGAACACGGCTAGGGCCACGAGGCCGGCGAGGAAGGCGAGCCAGAAGAACGCCACGTGGCTGTAGCGCACGTGCCAGCGGCTGAGGTTGAGATAGGCGAACAGGAACACCAGCAGGGTGGCGCCCAGCACCGCCTCGGCGGATGCCCGGTAGACCCGCTCGGCCACCTCGGTGACGGGAAAAACCCGCTGGAGGAACCCGAAATCGATGCACGCATAGGCCAGCACCGACCACGCCAGGGCGGCGGCGGCGGGGAAGATGATCGCGCCCTTGACCACGAAGATGATTGTCAGGAACAGGGCCAGCAGCCCGGCGATGCCGATGATGATGCCCTTGTAGAGGGTCAGGCCGGTGGATTTCTTGCGATAGGCTTCCTGGTCCCAGAGGTAGACCTGGGGGATGTTCGGGCCGCGCAGCTCGGCCACGTAGGTGACGGTGGCGCCGGGATCGAGGGTAATGACGAACTGATCGGCTTCCGGATTCTCATCGCGCTCGGGGCGGATGCCCTGGCTCGCCGTGATGGCGGCGATGCGCGAGCCGCCGAGATCCGGCCAGATCACCCCCGAGCCGACGAGGCGGAAATGCGGGGCGACGAGGACGCGGTCGATCTGCTCGTCGGTGTCGTTGGTGAGCGCGAACACCATCCAGTCGGGGCGCCCGCCGGTGTCGCGCGCCTTGACGACGATGCGGCGGACGATGCCGTCCTTGCCCGGTGCCGTGGAGATCTGGATGAGGTCCCCGTCCGAGCGATAGCGCTCGATCATCGTCGTCAGGTCGATGGCCGGTGCATCGAGGGTGACGCGCACGGCCTCGACGGCGCGCGCCGGCGCGCTGAGGAGCAGGGCGCCGAAGAGAGCCGTGAGGAGAGCGGCGAGGACGAGGGAGATCTGACGCAACGGGCGAGTGTTCCGGCCGGGCGAGGCTGGGTGACGAGTACGGCTCAGCTTAAGGCTCAGTCGTATCGGCGGCGACCTTCACCGGCAAGGCAGCGGGCGCGCCGGGGCGGAGGCGCCCACCGTTTCTTAAGGGTGACGCCGAACCCGCTGGATCACGTTCCTTTGAGGCCAAAACAAGCCGGGGGCGGAAATTCTCAGGCGGCCTTCAGGGCAGCGGCGATCCGCTCCAGGGGCGGCAGCTTCTTGATCGGACCGATGGCGGCGAGGGTCGGGGCGCCCGCGAGGAGTCTGACGCCGGCGGCGCGGACGTCCTCGACGGTGACGGCATCCACCTTGGCGATGACCTCCTGCGCCGGGATCACCCGGCCCCAGGCGAGGATCTGCCGAGCGTTGCGCTCGATGCGTCCGCCCGGCGTCTCGAGGGCCGACAGCAGCGCGACCTTGAGCTGCGCCTTGGCGCGGGCGACCTCGACGGTGTCGGCATCGCGGGCCGCCCGGGTGGTGGCCTCCAGGGTCACGTCCACGAGCTGGCCGAGATCGCCGCCCGAGGTGCCGGCGCCGATGCCGAACAGCCCGCAATCGTAGAACGACCAGTGGAACGCCTGGATCTCGTAGGCGAGGCCCCGGGTCTCGCGGACCTCGTGCCACAGGCGCGAGGTCAGGCCGCCGCCGAGCACCTGGGTGAACATGTGGAGGGCGTAGTAGCCGGGGTCGCGGAACGACAGGCCCGGCAGGCCGATGACGACGTTGGCCTGTTCGAGCTTCTTCTGGATGCGCTTTTCGCCACCCCCGTAGATGCCCGGGACCGTCTCGGGCGGCGTCGCGGCTTTGAGGGCGCCGAAATGGGTGTGCGCGGATTCGACGATGGCGTCGTGCGCGATGGCGCCGGCCGCCGCGAGCACGATGCGGTCGGGGGTGTATTCGCGGGCGATGTAGGCCTCGATGCCGGCGCGGTCGAAGCTGTTGATGGTCTCCGGCGTGCCGATGATCGGACGGCCCATGGGCTGGTCGGGGAACGCCGCCTCGGTGAAGGCCTCGTAGACCACGTCATCGGGGGTGTCCTCGATGGCGGCGTGTTCCTGCAGGATCACGCCCTTCTCGCGTGCCAGTTCGCCGGCATCGAACACCGAATCCGTGAGGATGTCGCCGATGACGTCGAGGGCCACGCCGGCATCCTCGCCGAGCACGCGGGCGGTGTAGCTCGTGCCCTCGGCGCTCGTCGCGGCGTTGATGTCGCCGCCGACGTTCTCGATGTCCTCGGCGATGCGCCGGGCCGAGCGGGTCTTCGTCCCCTTGAACGCCATGTGCTCGATGAGGTGGCTCAGCCCGCCCTCGTCGGGCCGCTCGTGGCGCGAACCGGCACCGACCCAGACCCCGAGGGTCGCCGTGGCAACGCCGGGCATGGCCTCCGTCACGACGGTGACGCCGTTGTCGAGGCGCGTGATCCGCAGGTCCGGCGAGGCCCCGTGGGTGGCGAAGTGCTGGTTCATGGGGTCAGCCGGCCTTGGTGATGCGGGCATGGGCGCGGATGAAGCTCTCCACCGCCGCCTGATCGTTGGCAACGCGCGAGAACTTTTCCTCGCGGTCGAGGAGGTCGGCGAGATGCGGCGGCAGGGCCGGGCGCGCGCCGCCCACCGCCTCGGAGACGGCATCGGGGAACTTCGCCGCATGGGCGGTCGCCAGGGCGACGACGGGCGTGCGCGGGTCCTTCTCCAGGAGCCTGCGCGCGGCATGGACCCCGATGGCGCTGTGCGGATCGATGACGTGGCCGGTCTCGGCGAAGGTCCGGGCGATCTCGGCCTTCACGGCCTCTTCGGGCACGGACGCCGCATCGAACTCGGCCCGCACGGTGTCGAGCACCGCCGGATCGAGGGTGAACCCGCCCGACTGCTTCAGGCCGGCCATCAGGCGGCCGAGGCTCGACGAATCGCGGCCGAGGGCCTCGAACAGCAGGCGCTCGAAGTTCGAGGAGATCTGGATGTCCATGGACGGCGAGGTGGTGGGCTGCACCCCCCGCACCTCGTAGGACCCGTGCTCGAGGGTGCGGGCCAGGATGTCGTTGGCGTTGGTGCCGATCATCAGGCGCTCGATGGGCAGGCCCATGCGCTTGGCGACCCAGCCGGCGAGGATGTCGCCGAAATTGCCCGTGGGGACGGCGAACGAGACCGGGCGATGGGGCGCGCCGAGGGCGACGGCCGCGGTGAAGTAGTACACCGCCTGGGCGGCGACGCGGGCCCAGTTGATGGAGTTCACGCCCGACAGCTTCACCGCGTCGGCGAATTCGGCGTGCTGGAACAGGGCTTTGACGATGTTCTGGCAATCGTCGAAATTGCCGTCGATGGCGATGGCGTGGACGTTGTCCGCCCCCACCGAGGTCATCTGCCGGCGCTGGACCTCGGAGACGCGGCCCTCCGGGAACAGGATGAAGATGTCGACCTGATCGAGGCCCCGGAACGCCTCGACGGCGGCGGAGCCGGTGTCGCCCGAGGTGGCGCCGACGATGGTCGCCCGCGACCCGCGCGCCCGCAGGACGTGGTCCATGAGCCGCCCGAGGAGCTGCATCGCCACGTCCTTGAACGCGAGCGTCGGCCCGTGAAAAAGTTCGAGGAGGAACAGGTTGTCGTCGAGCTGGGTCAGCGGGCAGACGGCCGGGTGCCGGAACGTCGCGTAGGATTCCTCGATCATCCGGTCGAAATCGGCATCCGCGATCTCGCCGTCGATGAGGGGGCGCAGGACGATCTTGGCGGCGTCGGCGTAGCGCAGGCCGGCCAGCCCCGCGATGGTCTCGTGCGACAGCCGCGGCCAAGTCTCTGGCACGTAGAGACCGCCGTCACGGGCGAGCCCGGCGAGCAGGGCATCGGAAAAGGAGAGGGGCGCCGCGGCGCCGCGGGTCGAAACGTGAAGCAAAGGGGCCTCCGGGAAGGCGCCCCGTCTACACCAAGCCGTCGGGCCTGTCGAAACCTGATGACGGCTCAGGCATCGGTACCCGGCGCCTTCGTCAATTGGCACCCGGTGATGCGCCAGGCGCCGTCGGGTTGCTTCTCCAGGGTGTACAGGGCCAGCCAGTCGGCGCCGGCCTCGTCCTGCAGCTTCACCCCCAGGGCGACGCCTTCGGGGCCGACATCCTCGACCCGGTCCACGCTGTAGGTGCGGGCGCGGTAGACGGCGGCGTAGCCCTTGCGGACCATGGCCAGGAAGGTGTCGGCGGAGGGGAACATCCCCTGGATCACGGGCGCGGCCTGGGCGTAGGCCGTCGCCGCGTCGTCCTTGCGAAAGGCCTCGATCTGTCGGGTGACGGTGGCGCGGGCCGCGTCACGCCCGGCCTCGTCGGCCGCCTGGGCCGCGCCCACGGTCAAGGCGAAGGCCATCATCAGGGTCGCGGCACGCATGGGACACCCTCCGTGGCGTGAACCGCCGGACCGGAGAGTAGCGCGCGCCTGTCCGCGGACCAGCTGGTTGCCGGCTCAGGCCGCGTCCGGTGCGTCGAAGAGGCGCTTCCACGCGAACACGCCGAAGACGCCGACGAGGCAGCCGGCGATGCCGAACCAGGTGAAGGCGTATTGCAGGTGGTTGTTGGGCAGATCGACCCGCAGCTGCCCGCCCTTGGGCCAGCCGCCGGGATTGGGGGTCGCGTCCGCCTCGACGAGGTAGGGGAGGGGGTCGGTCAGCCCCGCCGCCGCGCTGATGCCGGCGATGTCGCGGTTGAACCACTCATTGCGTGCGGTATCGGGGGCGGGGACGAACATGGTGCGCGGCTCGGAGCCCCGCAGGATGCCGGTGACCACGGTCTCCCCGGCGATCTGCCCGCCGCTGCGGTTGGCCGGCGCCTTCAGCTCGGTGGGCACGAAGCCGCGATTGATCAGCACCGTCCCGCCCTCGGACAAGCGCAGGGGCGTCAGGACGTAGTAGCCCTGGAGCGCGCGCCCCGGCGTGGCGCCGGCCGCCAGGCCGTGGACCAGGGTCTCGCGGTCGTTGAGGAGGGTTCCGGTCACGCGCACCCGCCGGAACTCGTCGGCGTCCGGGTTCCACGTGCCGGGCGCCGGCAGGGCCGCCGGAGGCTCGACCCGCGAGCGATCGAGGATGCGCCCGATCAGCGCCTCCTTCTGGCCCTTGCGGTCGAGCTGCCAAACGCCGAGGCCGAGGAGGATCGCGAGGCAGACGAGGGAGACGAGGCCGGGCGCGATCAGGGCACGCACGGCGCCGGGCCGGACCGACGGCACTAGCGGAAGCGTCCCTGCTCGGCCTTGTTGGCGAATTGCAGGGCGGCCAGCACGCCCTTGAGCGGCCGGATGATGGCGAGGCTCAGGCCGATGGACAGGGTGCCGGCGACGACTGCGTGAATCCAGATCGCCGGCTCGTAGGTGATCTCCATCCACAGGGCGAGGCCGACCACCACGATCCCGACGATGGACATGACGAAGAAGGCCGGGCCGTCACCGGAGTTGAAGCCGGAGAAGTCCTGGCCGCACACTTCGCAGGACGGGCGAAAGGTGAGAAACCCGTCGAACATGTGGCCCTCGCCGCAATGCGGGCAGCGGCCGCGCAGGCCGGTGGGGATGGGTGGGGGAAGCGGCCGCGTGGCGTCCAAGATGCGTACTCCTCGAGCCCGGACGAACGCCGGCTCGATGCGGATATGGGGATAAGGGACGGTCCCCACACGCGAAAGGGCGGCTCGCGCCGCCCTTTCATGTCTCCCGTGCAGCCGCGATGGCCGAACTTAGTGGGCGGCGTGTCCGATGCCCGAGCCCCAGACGTAGATCGAGGCGAACAGGAACAGCCACACCACGTCGACGAAGTGCCAGTACCAGGCGGCGAATTCGAAGCCGAGGTGCTGCTTCACCGTGAACTGTCCGAGATAGGCGCGGTACAGGCAGATGGCGAGGAAGATGGTGCCGATGATGACGTGGAAGCCGTGGAAGCCCGTCGCCATGAAGAAGGTCGCCGAGTAGATGCTGCCCGAGAAGCCGAAATGGGCGTGGGCGTACTCGTAGGCCTGGCAGGCGCTGAACAGCACGCCGAGGATGATCGTCAGCCACAAGCCGTATTTCAGGCCCTTGCGATCGTCGTGCAGCAGGGCGTGGTGGGCCCAGGTGATCGTCGTGCCCGAGGTCAGCAGGATCAGGGTGTTGAGGAGCGGCAGGTGCCAGGGATCGAACGCCTCGATGCCCTTGGGCGGCCAGGTGCCGCCGGTGAAATCGACGCGGGTCGACTGGATCGGGTCGGCGGTGTAGAGGGCCGCCTCGAAATAGGCCCAGAACCACGCGGCGAAGAACATCACCTCGGAGGCGATGAACATGATCATGCCGTAGCGGTGGTGGAGCTGCACCACGCGGGTGTGGTCGCCGGTGTTGGCCTCGTGAACCACGTCCTTCCACCAGGCGTACATGGTGTAGAGCACGCCGAGGGTGCCGGCACCGAAGATGTAGGGACCCGGGCTGAGGGTGCCGATGGTGAGGCTCTTCATCCAGAAGACGGCGCCGAACGCCATCAGGAAGCCGGAAAAAGCGCCGATGAGCGGCCACGGACTCGGGGCGAGAATGTGGAAATCGTGGTTCTTGGCGTGCGCCTCGGCCATCTAACGTCTCTCCTGACCCCTGGCCCCCGACCGTGACGGCCCCGGGCTCTCTCATTGTTTCGGCTCGACCGGATAACCGGCTTCCACGCTCAGACCCTTAATCAGCCCGGCGCGCTCTTGTCACGCTTGGTGCGTCAGAAATTCGACTTCTTTCCCGTGCTGCCCGTCGTCGCAAGCGCGGCCGTGGGCTGGCCGTTCTTCGACGCGAAGTAGGTGTAGGACAGCGTCATTTCGGAGAGGTGCGCGGTGTTCGAGTCCTGGCGCACCGTCGGATCGATGTAGAACACCACCGGGAAATCCATGGTCTCGCCCGGCTGCAGGGTCTGCTCGTTAAAGCAGAAGCATTCGATTTTGACGAAGAAGGCGCCCATCAAGGCCGGCTGGACGTTGAACGTCGCGATGCCGGTGGACGGTACGGTGCCGGTGTTCCTCACCTTGAAGAAGACCGTCTTGGTCTCTCCGAGGCGTGCAGTGACTTGTGGGGCCTCGGCCTGGAACCGCCAGGGCAGGCCGGAGGACACATTGGTGTCGAACCTGACCAGCATGCTGTCGTCCGTGGCCGCCGCCGCGAGCGCCGCACCCTTGCGCGGCGTCCCGTCGAAGCCCGTCGCCTTGCAGAACATGTCGTAGAGCGGCACCGACGCGAAGGCGAGGCCGATCATCCCGAAGGCGAGCGCGGCGCAGGCGACGGCCGTGACGGTGGCCTTCCGGGCCGGGTTTCTGCGGTCGGTCATGGTGTCTCTTTCGCCACGCCTTCAGAGCGCGCGGTTGAGGACCTGAGGTCCGAGCTTCGCGATGGTCAGCACGTAGAAGATCGCCACGAGGGTGAACAGCACCGCCGCGATGGCGAGCGAGCGCTTGCGCCGGCGCTGGGCCTCCTCGGGGGTGAGGGGACGCGGCTGCGGCGTGTTCTGCAGGCCGCTCACGCGATCACCGCCCGGAACAGGCCGAGGCTGTGCTCGGCGAGAAGGGCGGAGAACAGAAGAAACAGGTACAGGATCGAGAAGCCGAACATGCCGAGCGCCGCCTTGCGCTCCGCCTCGCCCTCGCGGTTGCGGAAGACGTGGACGCTGAAGGCGAGCATGCCGAGGCCGCCGAGGAGGGCGGTCAGGCCATAGAGCAGGCCGCCGAAGCCGAGGAAGACCGGCGCGAGGCCGATGGGGAACAGCACGATCGAGTAGTAGATGATCTGCCGGCGGGTGGATTGGGGCCCGGCCACGTTGGGCATCATCGGGATGCCGGCCTTGGCGTATTCGCCGGACTTGATCAGGGCCAGGGCCCAGAAGTGCGGCGGCGTCCAGATGAAGATGATCAGGAACAGGACGAGAGATTCGATCCCGACCGAGCCGGTGACCACGGCCTGGCCGATGACCGGCGGCAGGGCGCCGGCGGCCCCGCCGATGACGATGTTCTGCGGCGTCGCCCGCTTCAGCCACATGGAATAGAACACCGCGTAGAACACGATGGTGAAGGCCAGCAGCCCGGCCGCGAGCCAGTTCGAGGCGAGGCCGAGCACCAGCACCGAGCCGACGGACAGGACGATGCCGAAGGCGAGGGCTTCGCCGGGCTGGATGCGCCCGTCCGGGATCGGGCGCTTGGCCGTGCGGGTCATCACCGCGTCGATGTCGGCGTCCCACCACATGTTGAGGCAGCCCGAGGCGCCGGCGCCCACGGCGATCATCAGCAGGGAGATCGTGCCGACCACGGGCTGGATGTGGACGTTCGACACCGCCATGCCGACGAGGGCGGTGAAGATCACCAGCACCATCACGCGCGGCTTCAGCAGGGCGAAGAAATCCGAGACCTCGCCGCCGACGGCCATGGTGACCGGTTGCGGCTCGGCGGCAGCGGAGAGGCTGTTCGACAGGCTCGTCATGGGGACCTGATGCGGTTGACGTGGGGGCTTCGGATCACGCCGTCATCGAAGGATGAGTGCTGGCGCCGCCCTTTTCGGGATGCCCGCCCGCAGGCGGGGCGGATGGGCATCCGGGAAAGAGCGAGGACCGCTCGCGCGGCCCTCGCAATCCGTGGATCGAAGGTTCGTTCTTTAGTGCGCCGGCTCGTCGACGATGCGGGGCAGCGTCTCGAACTGGTGGAAGGGGGGCGGCGACGACAGGGTCCACTCGAGGGTGGTCGCACCCTCGCCCCACGGATTGTCGGCGGCGCGCCGGCTGGAGCGGAAGGCGAGAACCACGCCGATGAAGAACACCACCATGCCGAGGGCGAAGATGTGCCCGCCCCAGGTCGAGACCTTGTGCCAGCCGGCGAAGGCCTCCGGATAGTCGGCGTAGCGACGCGGCATGCCGGCGAGGCCGAGGAAGTGCATCGGGAAGAACAGGACGTTCGCGCCGATGAAGGCGAGCCAGAAGTGCAGCTTGCCGGCCCATTCGGGGATGATGTGGCCGGTCATCTTCGGGAACCAGTAGTAGACACCGGCGAAGATGATGAACACGGCGCCGAGCGAGAGCACGTAGTGGAAGTGCGCCACGACGTAGTAGGTGTCGTGCAGGTACTTATCGACGGCCGAGTTCGCGAGCACCACGCCGGTCACGCCGCCGACGGTGAACAGGAAGATGAAGCCGACGGCCCAGTGCATGGCGGCGGTGAAGCGGATGGAGCCGCCCCACATGGTGGCGATCCACGAGAAGATCTTCACGCCCGTGGGCACCGCGATCACCATGGTGGCGAACACGAAGTAGGACTGGGTCTGGAGCGACAGGCCGACGGTGTACATGTGGTGCGCCCACACGACGAAGCCGACGACGCCGATGGCGACCATGGCGTAGGCCATGGCGAGGTAGCCGAACACGGGCTTGCGCGAGAAGGTCGAGATGATGTGGGAGACGATGCCGAAGGCCGGCAGGATCATGATGTACACTTCGGGGTGGCCGAAGAACCAGAACAGGTGCTGGTAGAGCACCGGATCGCCGCCGCCGGCCGGGTCGAAGAAGGTCGTGCCGAAGTTGCGGTCGGTGAGCAGCATGGTGATCGCGCCGGCGAGCACCGGGAGCGACAGCAGCAGCAGGAACGCCGTCACCAGCATCGACCAGGCGAACAGCGGCATCTTGTGAAGGGTCATGCCCGGCGCGCGCATGTTCAGGATGGTGGTGATGAAGTTGATGGCGCCGAGGATCGAGCCGGCGCCCGAGAGGTGCAGGGCGAAGATCGCGAAGTCGACGGCCGGGCCGGGGTGACCGGCGGTGGAGAGCGGCGGGTAGACGGTCCAGCCGGTGCCGGCGCCGCTGGCGCCCGGAGCGCCCTCGACGAACAGCGAGCAGACGAGGCTGAGGAAGCCCGCCACCGTCAGCCAGAACGAGATGTTGTTCATGCGCGGGAACGCCATGTCGGGCGCGCCGATCATGAGGGGCACGAACCAGTTGCCGAAGCCGCCGATGAGGGCGGGCATCACCATGAAGAACACCATGATGAGGCCGTGGCCGGTGACGAACACGTTGTAGGTGCCGGGATTGGCGAAATACTGGAGACCGGGCTCCTCCATCTCCATGCGGATGCCGAAGGAGAGGAACGCGCCGATGATGCCCGCGCAGAAGGCGAACAGCAGGTAGAGGGTGCCGATGTCCTTGTGGTTCGTGGAGAGGAACCAGCGGGAGAAGAACGGCGGCTTGTGGTCGTGGGCGTGGGCGTCGTGATGCCCCGGATGTGCTGCGGCGTTAGCCATGGATAGACCTCAGTCCAGGTTTCTCTTGAATCTCATGAAACGAGGCCGGACCGGGCGCCCTTCGCGCCCGGTCCGGCCGGACCCGTCAGCGGGCCGCAGCGAACTTCGAGGTGTCGTTGTCGATCCGCGCGAACTTCGTCTTCCCCTCGGCGAGCCACGTGGCGTAGGCCTCGTCGCTCACGACCTGGACCGTGATCGGCATGTAGGCGTGGCGGGCGCCGCAGAGTTCTGAGCACTGGCCGTGATAGGTGCCCTCGCGCTCGGCCTTGAACCAGAACTGGTTGAGGCGGCCCGGAATGGCGTCGATCTTGAAGCCGAAGGACGGCATCGCCCAGGAATGCAGCACGTCGGCGGCGGTGACCTGGATCTTCACGATCTTGTTCACCGGCACGACCATGTCGTTGTCGGTGCCGAGCAGCTTCGGCTGCTTGTCCTCGTCGAGGTTGGCGTCGAACGTGAAGCCGCCGCCCTGCTCGACGGCCGGGTACTCGTAGGACCAGTACCAGGCGTGGCCGATCACCTTGACCAGCACGTCGGCCTTCGGGTCCGAGAGCTGCGTGCGCAGGAGGCGGAACGACGGGATCGCCACGGCGACGAGGATGAGCACCGGGACGATGGTCCAGGCCACCTCGATGAGGGTGTTGTGCGTGGTCTTCGAGGGCGTCGGGTTCGCCTTCTCGCTGAAGCGGAACACGCAGTACAGGATCAGCGCCAGCACGAAGGCCGAGATGCCGAACGACAGCCAGTGCATGCCCTGTTCGAAGGTGTGAATGTCCCGGGCATTCTCGGTGACCGCGATCTGGCGGTCCATCTGCCAGGGCTCGGGCTGGCCGATCCCCGCCGCCAGGGCGGATGACGATGAGACGAGGACGGCGCCAAGCGCGGCAAGCCCCCATGATGACCGGTGTTGCGCCTGCGTCGTCCGCATCTGCCTCTCTCGGCTCCCCATGACGTGATCGGTTGTCCCCGCGCCTCTTGCTATATTTAGACGAAAGCGCAAGTGCGTTCTGCGGGTGTTGCGGCATCCCGCGGATTTTGCCCACCCTGAATGCCGATCGGGGTGTCAGACCACATGGGCCGTGGCGGTGCAACCGCAACAGCGTCGCATCGCCGGCATTCCCGGGCGTTATGCCGGGTCCGATTCGAGGGCGGGCGCCTGTCCCGGATAGTCTTCCAAGCGTCATGGAGGTTCGTGCCGGCCCGTGATCGAGCGTCTCGAATTCATCCTCGCCCTGGCGCGGGAGCGCCATTTCGGCCGGGCGGCGCAGGTCTGCAACGTCTCGCAGCAGACCCTGTCGGCCGGCGTGAAGCAGCTCGAGGAACGCCTCGGGGTGATGCTGGTCCAGCGCGGCTCCCGGTTCCAGGGCTTCACCCCGGAGGGCGAGCGCGTGCTCGAATGGGCGCGCCGCATCGTCGGTGACGCCCGCGCCATGCGGGAGGAGGTGGCGAGCCTGAGGCGCGGCCTGTCCGGGACCCTGCGCCTCGCCGCGATTCCCACGGCGACGCCCATCGTGGCGGCCCTGACCACGCCGTTCCGGATGCGCCACCCGGAGGTGCGCTTCTCCGTGCAGTCCACCACGTCGGGTGAGATCGGCCGCCTCATCGCCGACCTCGAGATCGATGCCGGCATCACCTACCTGGAGAACGAGCCCCTCGGCCGGCTCACCGCCGTGCCGCTCTACCGCGAGCGCTACCGGCTGCTCACGGCGGTGGACGGCGTCTTCGGTGCCCGTGACTCCGTGACCTGGGAAGAGGTGGCTCGCATCCCCCTCTGCCTGCTGACACCCGACATGCAGAACCGCCGGATCATCGACCGGCATCTCACCAATGTCGGCCGCGTCTCGGCGCCGCTCCTCGAATCGAACTCGATGATCGTCCTGCTGACCCATGTCCGGACGGCGAAGTGGGCGAGCATCATGCCGGCGGTGCTCGCCGACAGCTTCCGCCTCAGCGAGCGGGTGCGGGCCGTGCCCATCGTCGAACCCGACGTCAGCCACCTCATCGGCCTCGTCGTGCCGGAGCGCGAGCCGATGACGCCGCTCTGCGCCGCCCTCATCGTCGAGGCCCGGGCCGCCGCGCCCACCATCGCGCAGGATATTGCCTCCCTGTGAGGTTTGCCGGCTCGGCGAACTGCGCGGTCGCTATGAGTTTTTGCGTTGCACAATCCAGTTATGACAAAAATCTGTTGTCGACCAACGGAAAGGCGCGATTGATTCACGGTCGGTGATATACCACCTTGGAACCAGAACAAGATAAACCGGGTGGAACAATGCTGCCGAACGAGCCCTGGAGCGAGCCCCGCGCCGCCGGGATCATCGCCGATCATCTCCATCTGGAAGGGGCGACCCTTCCGATCCTGCACGCGCTTCAGGAGACGTTCGGCTACGTCGACGAGGGGGCCGTGCCGCTCATGGCCGACGCGCTGAACCTGTCGCGCGCCGAGATCCACGGCTGCATCACCTTCTACCACGATTTCCGCCGGGCTCCGTCGGGCAAGCATCAGGTGAAGCTGTGCCGGGCCGAGGCCTGCCAGGCCATGGGTTCGGACAAACTCCACGCCGACATCCTCGCCCGCCTCGGCATCGACTGGCACGGCACGACGCCGGACGGCCAGGTGACCGTCGAGCCGGTCTACTGCCTCGGCCTCTGCGCCAACGGCCCGGGCGCCCTCGTCGACGACGAGCCCCTGGCTCGGCTCACCGCCGACTCCCTGGAATCGGCCCTGGCCGAGGTGAAGTCATGAGCGTCACCCTCTACGTCCCCCGCGACGCCGTCGCCCTCGGGCTCGGCGCCAATCGCGTCGCCCGTGCCCTGTTCGCCGGCGCCGAGCGCCGGGGCCTCGACGTCACCATCGTCCGCACCGGCTCGCGCGGGATGCTGTGGCTGGAGCCCATGGTCGAGGTCGGCACGGCCGAAGGCCGCATCGCCTACGGCCCCGTCACCCTCTCCGACGTCGATGCCCTGCTGGATGCCGGTCTGGTCGCGGGCGGCGAGCACCCGCTCCGCCTCGGCGACCCCGAAAAGATTCCCTACCTCGCCCGCCAGCATCGCCTGACCTTCCAGCGCTGCGGCGTCGTCGATCCGGTCTCCGTCGCGGATTATCGGGCGCATGGCGGCTACAAGGGTCTGGACGCCGCCCTCAAGCTCGATGCCGCCGGCATCGTCGCCGAGGTCCGCGAGTCCGGCCTGCGCGGGCGCGGCGGCGCCGGCTTCCCGGCCGGCATCAAGTGGAACACGGTGATGCTCGCCGCGTCGGACCAGAAATACGTGGTCTGCAACGCCGACGAGGGCGATTCCGGCACCTTCGCCGATCGCATGATGATGGAAGGCGACCCCTTCAACCTCATTGAGGGCATGACCATCGCGGGCATCGCGACGGGCGCGACGCGCGGCTACATCTACCTGCGCTCCGAGTATCCGCAGGCGTTTGCGACGCTCAAGGAAGCGATCGCGAACGGGGTGAAGGCCGGGTACCTCGGCGACAACGTCATGAACTCCGGAAAAGCCTTTCACCTGGAAGTCCGCCTCGGCGCCGGCGCCTATATCTGCGGCGAGGAGACCTCCCTCCTGGAGAGCCTGGAAGGCCGCCGCGGCATCGTCCGGGCCAAGCCGCCGATCCCGGCCCTCAAGGGCTTCCTCGGCAAGCCGACCCTGGTCAACAATGTGATGACCTTCACGGCCGTGCCCTACATCCTGGAGCACGGCGCCAAGGCCTATGCCGAGTATGGCATGGGCCGGTCGCTGGGCACCCTGGCGATCCAGCTCGCCGGCAACATCAAGCACGGCGGTCTCATCGAGTACGCCTTCGGCATTACGCTCCGCGAGATCATCGAGGATTTCGGCGGCGGCACCCAGAGCGGCCGTCCGGTCCGGGCGGTGCAGGTCGGCGGCCCCCTCGGGGCCTACTTTCCCGACCACCTCCTCGACACGCCCCTCGATTACGAGGCGATGGCGGCGAAGAAAGGCCTCGTCGGCCACGGCGGCATCGTGGTGTTCGACGACACCGTCGACATGGCGAAACAGGCCCGCTTCGCCTTCGAGTTCTGCGCCGTCGAATCCTGCGGCAAGTGCACCCCCTGCCGCATCGGCGCGACGCGCGGCGTCGAGACCATGGACAAGGTCATCGCCGGCACTGACACCCAGCGCAATCTCGCTGTCATCTCAGACCTTTGCGACGTCATGACCGACGGGTCGCTCTGCGCCATGGGCGGGCTCACGCCGATGCCCGTCATGAGCGCGATCACCCATTTCCCCGAGGATTTCGAGCGTGGCGGACAGATGTCCGTCGCCGCCGAGTAAGGAGGCGCGACCCATGGCCCTCATCAAAGAGATCGATTACGGCACCCCGATCCGGGTGTCCGAGCAGACCGTGACGCTCACCATCGACGGCATGCACGTCACTGTGCCGGCCGGCACCTCCGTCATGGCCGCCGCCATGCACGCCGGCACGCAGATCCCCAAGCTCTGCGCCACTGACTCGCTCGAAGCCTTCGGCTCCTGCCGCCTCTGCCTCGTCGAGATCGAGGGCCGTCGCGGCACCCCCGCCTCCTGCACCACCCCGGCCGAGAACGGCATGGTGGTCTCGACTCAGACGGACAAGCTCGCCAAGCTCCGCAAGGGCGTGATGGAGCTCTACATCTCCGATCACCCCCTCGACTGCCTGACCTGCGCCGCCAACGGCGATTGCGAGTTGCAGGACATGGCCGGCGCGGTGGGCCTGCGCGACGTGCGCTACGGCTACGACGGCGCCAATCACGTCAAGCCGTCCTCGGACCAGTACCTGCCGAAGGACACCTCGAACCCGTACTTCACCTACGATCCGTCGAAGTGCATCGTCTGCAACCGCTGCGTCCGCGCCTGCGAAGAGGTGCAGGGCACCTTCGCGCTGACCATCGAGGGCCGCGGCTTCGACAGCCGCGTCGCCGCCGGCCCGACGAACTTCATGGAATCCGAGTGCGTGTCCTGCGGCGCCTGCGTCCAGGCCTGCCCGACGGCGACGCTCCAGGAGAAGTCGATCATCGAGCACGGCCAGCCCGATCATTCCGAGATCACCACCTGCGCCTATTGCGGCGTCGGCTGCTCGTTCAAGGCCGAGATGCAGGGTACCCGCGTGGTGCGGATGGTCCCCTACAAGGGCGGCAAGGCCAATGAGGGCCATAGCTGCGTCAAGGGCCGCTTCGCCTACGGCTACGCCACCCACAAGGACCGCATCACCAAGCCGATGATACGCGACAAGATCACGGACCCCTGGCAGGAAGTGTCGTGGGAGGTCGCCATCGACCGCGCGGCCTCCGAGTTCAAGCGCATCCAGAAGACCTACGGCAAGGATTCCGTCGGCGGCATCACCTCGTCGCGCTGCACCAACGAGGAAGCCTACCTCGTCCAGAAGCTCGTTCGCGCCGCCTTCGGCAACAACAACGTCGACACCTGCGCCCGGGTCTGCCACTCGCCGACCGGCTACGGCCTGATGTCGACGCTCGGCACCTCGGCCGGCACGCAGGATTTCGCCTCGGTGGCGCATTCCGACGTGATCCTCGTCATCGGCGCCAACCCCACCGACGGCCACCCCGTGTTCGGCTCGCGGATGAAGAAGCGCCTGCGCGAGGGCGCCAAGCTCATCGTCGCCGACCCGCGCAAGATCGATCTGGTGAAGTCGCCCCACGTCCAGGCCGACTTCCACCTGCCCCTGAAGCCCGGCTCCAACGTCGCATTCATCAATTCGATGGCGCACGTGATCGTCACCGAGGGGCTCATCGACGAAGCCTATGTCCGCGAGCGCTGCGACCTCGGCGATTTCGAGGCCTGGGCCCGGTTCGTCGCCGACGAGCGCCATTCCCCCGAGGCGCAGGCGATCTACACGGGCATCGACCCGGCCGAGCTCCGGGGCGCGGCCCGCCTCTACGCCACGGGCGGCGCGGCCGGCATCTACTACGGCCTCGGCGTCACCGAGCACAGCCAGGGTTCGACCATGGTCATGGGCATGGCCAACATCGCCATGGCGACGGGCAACATCGGCATGCTCGGCGCAGGCGTGAATCCGCTCCGCGGCCAGAACAACGTCCAGGGCTCGTGCGACATGGGCTCGTTCCCGCACGAGCTGCCGGGCTACCGCCACGTCTCGGACGACGCCACCCGCGAGACCTTCGAGTCGCTCTGGGGCGTCTCCCTCGACAGCCATCCGGGCCTGCGAATTACCAACATGCTGGATGAAGCCGTCGATGGCGCTTTCAAGGGCATGTACATCCAGGGCGAGGACATCGCCCAGTCCGATCCCGACACGCACCACGTCACCGCCGGTCTCATGGCGATGGAGTGCATCGTGATTCAGGACATCTTCCTGAACGAGACGGCGAAATACGCCCACGTCTTCCTGCCGGGCGCGTCGTTCCTCGAGAAGGACGGCACCTTCACCAATGCCGAGCGCCGCATCTCCCGCGTCCGCAAGGTGATGCCGCCCCTGTCGGGCGTCGGCGACTGGGAGGGCACGATGCTGCTCTCCAACGCGCTCGGCTACCCGATGAACTACAGCCACCCGTCCGAGATCATGGACGAGATCGCCTCGCTGACCCCGAGCTTCAAGGGCGTGAGCTTCGCCAAGATCGACGAACTCGGCTCGATCCAGTGGCCGTGCAACGACGCGGCGCCGCGCGGTACCCCGATGATGCACGTCGACCGCTTCGTCCGCGGCCTCGGCAAGTTCATGATCACCGAGTACGTGGCCACCGAGGAGCGCACGGGTCCGCGCTTCCCGCTCATCCTCACCACGGGCCGCATCCTGTCGCAGTACAATGTCGGCGCGCAGACCCGCCGCACGGAGAACTCGCGCTGGCACGAGGAGGACGTGCTGGAGATCCACCCGTTCGACGCGGAGGTGCGCGGCGTCGTCGACGGCGACCTCGTGGCCCTGGAAAGCCGCTCCGGCGACATCGCCCTGAAGGCCGTGGTCTCCGAGCGCATGCAGCCCGGCGTCGTCTACACCACCTTCCACCACGCCAAGACCGGCGCCAACGTCATCACCACGGACTACTCGGACTGGGCGACCAACTGCCCCGAGTACAAGGTGACGGCGGTACAGGTCCGGCGCACCAACCGGCCTTCCGATTGGCAGGCGAAGTTCTATGAGGAGGACTTCTCCCTGACCCGTATCGCGACCCAGTTGAATGCTGCCGAGTAGCCAAGCCCTGAACCAAGACGACGCGCCGGCCGAGGCGGCCCGGCGCGTCCCGACCCTCGTCGTCGCCTACGACGACCCCGTTGCCCGGCCGGACGAGCGCGACCTCGCCGTCGAGATGCCGGTCAACCTCGTCTACGGCAGCGTGCCCTACGCGGTGATGATGTGCACGCCGGCCGACCTCGTGGACTTCGCCTACGGGTTCAGCCTCACGGAAGGGATCGTCGCCTCGGCCGACGAGATCCGGGGCGTGACGGTGGAGGATGGCGAGGGCGGCCTGCGCCTCCTCGTCGACCTCGCGCCGGGGCGCCTGCGGGAGCACCTCGCCCGCAAGCGCGCCATCTCGGGCCGGACCGGCTGCGGCGTCTGCGGGATCGACGATCTCGCCGCCCTGCCCATGGCCGAGAGGCGCGCCGACGGCGCGGTCACCGTCGGCATCGCCGCCGTCGAGCGCGCGTTGGCGGCGCTGGGCGACGCCCAGGTGCTCAACCGCCGGACCCGCGCCGTCCATGCCGCCGCCTGGGCCAACCTCGACGGGTCCCTGGTCGCCGTGCGCGAGGATGTCGGGCGCCACAACGGCCTCGACAAGCTCATCGGTGCCCTGATCCGTCAGGGCGTCGATCCGGCCACGGGGTTCGTGGTCATCACCAGCCGGTGCTCGTTCGAGATGGTCGAGAAGGCCGCAAACCTCGGCGCCTCCATGGTCGTGGCGATCTCGGCCCCGACGTCGCTCGCCATCGACCGGGCGCGGCTGCACGGCCTCACCCTCTGCGCCATCGCCCGGTCCGACACCCTGACGGTCTTCACCGGTCGCGAGCGCCTGATTCTCGCCCCGGCTCACTCACTCACGCGAGCGTCCCCATGAGCGCCCTGACATCCGACCAGAAACTCGTTCGCATGGCGAACCAGATCACCACGTTCTTCCGGTCGTATCCGGACGAGGAAGCCGTCGCCGGCATCCACAAGCACATCGTGGCGTTCTGGACGCCGAAGATGCGCCGTTCCCTCGAAGTGTTCGGTCCGACCGCGGGCAGCGGCCTCGATCCCCTCGCCCTGAAGGCGATCTCCGAGACGCCCGAGGGCGAGAGCCCCGTGCGGGCCGGCACCCGCGATCCCGCCCTGCAGGGGGCCGGCGCGAGCGACGCGGGCTGAGGTTTTTTAAGCGGGCCGGGTCGCGCGGAGGCTGATTCTCATCCCCTGAGAATCAATCCTTGGCGGGCTCCGCCTGGGGCGTCGCACCGGGCACGACGGTGGCGCCGCCGATCACGCGGACCGGCCGCTTCTGGTCGGCGGGCGGGTCTTTCCAGTCCTTCGCCGCCTTCGCCTCGCGGGGCGGCGGGGCCGGAGGGGACGCGTTCGTCGCCGGTGTCACGGGCTTCGGCGCGTCGAGGGCGGCGGCCGGCTTCGCCTCGGGCACGGCCGGCGGGGTCTCCGACAGGCGCGGCGCCTGCGGGCTCACCCGGGGCGCCGCCGGCTTCGTCGCCGGGGCGAGGCGGACCACCTTGGCCGGCGCCTCGGATGCGGGGCGGGCGTCGGGATTGAGGCCCATGGGATTGCGGTCGGGCGCCTCGGCCCGTGCCGGCGGCGGCGCGGCGGGGGCCATACGCCGCCCGACACCCGGGCCATCGCCCGGCGGCGCGATCCGCGCGGCCTCGCGAATCGGGCGGCGCGGAACCGGTTCCTCTTCCGTCCAGCCGTATCCGGGCGCCGGCCGGGCGACCCGCACGGGCGGCGGCCCGGCATCGAGGCGCTGGCGGCGCAGGATGGCCCCGTCGCGGGCATCGACGAACACCCGGACCCGCTCGCCGTAGGGGTCGTCGGCCTCGACCACGTAGGCGCGGCCGTCGAACTCGGGCCGCGTGACGGCCCGGAAGCCCCGGTCGTTCAGGCGCCAGACCACGGCGCGGGGCGGCATCAGCATCTCGCGGTCGTCGAAGAACTGCGCCGAGGCGAGTCCCGATCCGAGGACCGACAGGGCGAGGCCGCCCGCCAGGGCGGCGAGGCTCGGCGTCGCGGTGCGCGGACGTGACCTGCACCGCCGATTCTCGCCACGTGCGTTGATGGGGCCACGTGCGTTGATGGGGCCAAGTGCGTTGATGGGGCCACGTGCGTTCATGGGGCCTCGTGTCAGATCGCTGAAGGCCGGAGGCCCGCTGTTGGCGCGGGTCCTCCGGCGGGTCTCCGCAAGGGCCTCGCCCCGCATGCCGCTTGTGCCCGGCAACCCTGTGTTAACCGGGGGATTGGGGCGGGATTGCGAGGTCTTCGGG
>NZ_VRUZ01000026.1:0-47238 GCF_008039485.1 Methylobacterium sp. WL69
AGCGCCAGACCCTGATGGATCGCCGCTTGCGCCACCACGCGCAGGCCGCCTAACCTCTCACCCCAGATGGACCAGAGCCTCCGCTCCTGAACACCGCTGAATGTCCCAAATCATCTGACGACGGACACGATCCGCGCCTGATAGGTCGCCTCGATGGCGATCTCGCTGGAACGGACCGGGTAGGACGCCCCGGAGAACCGCGCCACGTCACGGTCGAGGTCCGCCGACCGACCTGAATTCCGGGCGTAGCCCACGGCAAGGCCGAACGTATCGTGGCGGCGGGTTGACACCAGTCCGTTGAGGCTGATCCCGGCATCCGCGTAGAGGTCGACGAGATTGCGGTCGGACGGGCTCAGGGAGACCCGTCCGAACACCCCGATGCCGGCATCCGCGTCCTTAGGCGCCCGATAAACCAGCTGGTCGACGATGGCGTACATGCCGTCGTTTCCACGCACCCGCCGGGCGATGCCGCTGCTCGCGGGATCGGCCAGGGACACCAGGTTGGTGGCAATCCGTTGGTCGTTGAACCGGTCGAAATGCGTCCAGGCTCCGATCTTGGTGGTGCCGGGCATGCTTACCGTGCTCTTTCCGTAGTCTAGCACGGCCTCGGCGATCACGAAGGGCGGGTCGCTGACCCGGAATTCCAACCCGGTGGCGTCGATGCGCTGCGGTTCGCCGATACGGGCGCCGGCCGGGTTGCCGTTGAAGACCGCGGCGCGCACCCGAAACGTCTCGCTTTGCCGGTACTCGACACGGCCCCCGGGGGTCGCCAGCACGAACGCCGGACCGCCGCTGGGCAGGTTGGCGGCGGTGATGGTCGGCCAGGAGAAGGTCGCGTTGACGAACACCCCGGCATAGCGGCTGCGTAGGAATTCGGAGTCGGCGGCGAGTTGACCGATCCGGATGGAGACGGCGTTCCCCTCGAAGCGGTGCTCCAGATAAACCTCGAACAGCCGGGTCGATGCCAGCGCCTCGATACCGGAGACTACGAGCAGGTTGCCGAGGTGGAAGCTCGACAGGCCGCGACCGTGTATCTGGTAGACGTTGCCGTGCAGCGTGGTGCGATCCCAACCCAGGATGCGTTCGAGGTCGGCGGTGACCTGGACATCGAGACGGCCCTCATACAATGCCCCCCTTTTGAGACCGCCGGTAGCGTTGCCGAGCACCTCGCCGACGTAGTCCAGGGTGTAGGTAATGCCGCGATTGGCGAGGAACGCGCGGTATCCGCCCGGGTCGGCGTATGGGCCAAGCGAACTCGCGATGGATGGCGCCTCCCGGGCGTTGTAGGGCGTGTCGGAGAAGGTCGCCTCGGCCGGCAATTCGCGCGTGCCGCCGCGGTCAAGGTCCGTGGCCCGTTCGGCAGCCGGAAGCGCACGGGCGACAGCGGGTCCGACGTCCACGGCGAGGATGGCGACCAGCGAAGCGAACCCGACAAGGCGGTTTCCTAGAGGCATCAACGCACCCTCGAAGGCGCGCACACATCGTCACGAGGCTTCGACCTGCTCACCGCGGGTGATGCTCCGACATATCGTTTCTGAACCTTCGCCGGCATCGAACCATTGATCACCGCCCGATGCCCCATGGCCAGCGGATAAGGCCGCTGCCCATGTTCCGTATAGCGCTCACCGAAATCGTGGACGCTCCACGCAGGCTTCCCGCGACCTTGCCTTTACCGAACGACGATTGGAACAGCCCACGATGGCGCCCCGCCTCCGAACCCTGCTTGTGTTGTTGACCCTGACCACGACGGTCACTTCGGCTGCGGCCGCCGAGAAGAAGCTCAGCGTGCCCGACGACTACGACGGCTCCTGGTCCATCGCGGTCTCGACCAAGGAAGGACCATGTCCCGACGGGCGGACCTACGCCGTGCGGATCAAGAACAGCGACGTCTCCTATCCGGGAGACGGCATCGACGTGGACGGGAGCGTCGCGACCGGGGGCGGCGTTCGGGCGACCATCACGAAGGGCTCGATGTCCGCCAGCATCTTGGGCAGCCTTGACCGCAAGGGAGCCGGGGACGGGACCTGGAAATCGGCTGGTGACAGCCTGTTTACATGCAACGGTACCTGGACCGCGCGTCGGGGCGGGTGACCGGTCTGCGTCGGTGCGACTGGCATCGCAAGTTCGACCCATCCCGTCTCCCATCGAGCCACCTAGGGGCAGGGTCGCAGGTGTGCGCCCTGTTCCGCCGGACGCGAACGGGCGTCGCGACGAACCTTGGCGGTTCACGTGATCGAGCACGTGGGACGGGAATGCCGCGCACCGATGTCGGAGACTGAAGGCCCCGTGTTCCTGATCCCCCTCGACGATGCTGAGACGCCGCCGGTTCCGAAGGAGGAGATCGCTCGACGATATCTCGGTCGGTTGATCGCCCTGTTCCATCGCAAGAAGTCCGAGCCCTTCATCGCCGACGACAAGCTGCACCGCGCGACGCTGAAGCGTCTCGACGAGGTCGTGGCTCCGCCCGCTTGCGGGCCGGTCCTCGCCGAGATCGGGGCCACCGTCGGCAGGCGGCTGGATCGCCAGCCCGGCGGGTCGCACATCCTGACCGTGGTGCTGCCGCCCTGCGACGAGAACGCGGTCATCGAGACCTGGGCGTCGGAGGCGGGGCATCAGGTCCTTGCGCCGCCTAACCGGCAATCGCTCGTCGCCGCGGAAGATCCCATGCTCCCGAATCTGACCGGGTCAGGCATCCTGGTCATCCCCAGGCTGGAGGACTGGTTCCTGCGGCATCGGGATGGCCTTCGGGCCGTGCGAGCGCTCCTCACGGCCATCGACGGGCTCGACCGATCGGTGGTCGTCGGCTGCAACGCCTGGGCCTGGGCATACCTCGCCAAGGCGACCGGCGCCGACGCCCTCCTGCCGGACGCCGTCACGGTGAAGCCGTTCGACGCCCTCCGCCTGCATGGCTGGTTCGTCCAACTCTCGACCTCCGAGGCCACCGGGGCGATGCGGTTCCGCCTGCCGGCCGACGGCGAGGACGTGCTAGCCGTCGACGAAGCGGGCGCGCCGCGAAACGACTACCTGCGCAAGCTGGCCGGGCGAAGCCTCGGCATACCCTGGGTCGCCTGGCACCTCTGGCGGCGTAGCCTTCGGACGGGTGACGACGCGGGTATCGCCGAGGACGCGAAGGCCGCGATCTCGGATGGAGAGGCCAGCGAGCAGACCCTGTGGGTGGCCGCCCTCGACGAGTACCTGCTGCCGGGTTCGGACGATGGGGCCGCCCTCCATGCCCTGCACGCGTTGCTGATCCACGGGCCGCTGACCCGCGAGGAACTGCTCCTCGTCCTGCCGGGGGTCGGCGAACCGAACGTCCTGCCCGTCCTGCTCAGGGCCGGGTTCCTAGAGCGCAAGGGTGATCGGTTCGGCTGCCGGGCGGCGGCCTACCCGGCGATCCGAGACGGCCTCGAAGCGGCGGGCTTTCCCGCGGGACGGGTTTGAACGCCATGGCCACCGCACAGGACGTACAGGACGGGGGCGTGCAGCTCGTCCACAGCCTCCAGGACATCCGGTTCTGGGAGATCGGGCTCATCGTCGCCGGCACCTGGGCGGCGATCTGGCTGGTTCGCAGCACCTTTCCCTACCTCGCCGAGCGCGGCCCAAGCCGCTTGAGGCTCTACCTCCTGGCGGCCGTGCCCATCGCGCGATTGCTCCTGATGGTGCTCGCCATCGTCTGGATCGTGCCCATCGTCTTCAACATCACGCTGCAGAACTTCCTTGTCATCGCCGGTGCGGCCAGCGTCGCCATCGGCTTCGCCTTTAAGGATTACGTCAGCAGCCTGATCGCCGGGGTGGTGGCCCTGGTCGAGCGACCGTACCGCCCTGGGGACTGGGTCAAGGTCGGCTCCGACTATGGCGAGGTGCGCAACGTCGGACTACGCGCGATCCTGCTGCAGACGCCCGACGACAACGCGGTGACCGTCCCGCACTCGACGATCTGGACTGACCGGATCACCAACGCGAACGACGGCGCCGAGACCCTGCAGTGCGTCGCCGACTTCTACCTGCTGCCCCGGCACGACGGCGCCCTCGTTCGCGCGCTGCTGAAGGACGTGGCGCTGACCAGCCCGTTTCTGAACTACGGCAAATCGGTCCGCGTGGTGCTGCATGAGGAGCCCTGGGGCACGCATTACAAGCTGCGCGCCTACCCGTTCGACATGCGCGACCAGTTCGCCTTCGTCAGCGACCTGACCGTGCGCGGCAAGCTCGCCATCGCCGACGCGGGGGCCATGGAGGCGGTCGCGCTGACGCCGTCTCCGACAACCTGACTGAGCGGCGTCGAGCGCGGCTTCGAGTCTGACCATTCCGACCTGGACGCATTCGCTTCCAGGTCCACACGAAGGATCAACGCGTGCATTTCCTCGGAATCGATTGGGTCGGCGTCAATGCCGAGAACGGGCGAAAGCTCCTGCTCTCCCTGATCTTCATCGCGGTGATCGTCGGGGGCGGGATCGGCCTTCGGGCGCTCGTCGGGCTGGTCCTGAACCGCACCGACCATTCCACGCTCCAGACCAAGTTCTGGACGCGCCAGGGCATCAGCCTCCTCGCGGCGGTGCTGCTGGTCCTCGGCCTGCTCTCGATCTGGTTCAACGACCCCGCCCGCCTCGCCACCGCCTTCGGGCTGATGTCCGCCGGCCTCGCGTTCGCCCTTCAGCAGGTCGTCACCTCGGTCGCCGGCTACTTCGTGATCCTGCGCGGCTCGACCTTCACGGTGGGCGACCGCATTACCATGGGCGGCGTGCGCGGTGACGTGCTCCGCCTCGGCTTCATCCAGACCACGATCATGGAGATGGGCCAGCCGCCGGCAGTGCAGGGCAGCAGCCCGGCCATGTGGGTGCGCAGCCGCCAGTTCACCGGTCGCATCGTCACGGTGAGCAACGCGCAGATCTTCTCCGAGCCGGTATTCAACTACACCCGCGACTTCCCGTTCATCTGGGAGGAGATGTCCATCCCGATCACCTACGAGGCCGACCGCGCGAAGGTCGAAGCGATCATGCTCGCGGCGGCGAAACGGCATGCCCTGGACACGAACGCCATGACCGACGAGGCCAAGACGAACTTGCAGGACCGCTTCGGGGTCGAGCCTATCGACCTGGAGCCGCGCGTGTTCTTCCGGATCACCGACAACTGGCTGGAGCTGACCGTCCGCTTCATCCTCGGCACCCACCAGATCCGAGGCGCCAAGGATGCGATGAGCCGCGAGATGCTGGTAGGCCTCGACGCCGCGGGCATCGGCATCGCCTCGGCCACCTACGACATCGTCGGACTACCGCCCGTCGAGCTCGCCGGACGGCGGCGCATGGGGCATGCCGCCTCCTCCTCGGAAGCCGCTGAATGACGACCGCGATGCCGTTCCTGGCTGCCCTGACAGCGCTCGGCGTCTCGCTCGCCTCGACGGTCGCCTTGGCGGCCTGCGTCCGTTTTCTCCTCTAGGCATGCATCTACGCGACGGAGATGCGCGTCCGGCCCGCCACGGGCGCTCCGAATACCGCTACCAAACGTAGGAAACCGGATCGTCCGGCTTGTTCACGAATAAGCGAGTGCCCCGAGGTCGCTGCCATTCGGTGGTACGGACCGCGTGCACACACCGGAAGTCCCATGGTCCACACCGGATACGATCCGCTCCTCGTCGCGCTCTCCATCGTCATCGCGGTGTTTGCGTCCTACGCAGCGCTCGACCTCGGCGCGCGGGTGCGCCGGCCGGACGTCGGTCCGCGCTGGGCCTGGGGAGCGGGCGCGGCGGTGGCGATGGGCGGGGGCATCTGGTCGATGCACTTCGTCGGAATGCTCGCCTTCGAGATGGGGCTGCCCGCCGCATACGACTTAGGCCTGACACTCTTGTCGCTGCTGATCGCCGTCGGCGTGACCGCCGCCGCCTTCGCCTGGGTGGCTCGCCGAGGCACTGGCACGCGGTCCCTGCTGGTCGCGGGCCCACTTATGGGTGTTGGCGTGGCGGCGATGCACTACACCGGCATGGCGGCAATGCGGGTGCCCGGCAACCTCGCCTACGACCCGGCGGTCGTCGCCGTCTCGGTCGCCATCGCGGTTACCGCCGCCACCGCCGCCTTGTGGCTCACATTTCGACGCAACCGGCCCTGGCAGAAGCTCGCCGCCGCCTGCGTGATGGGCCTGGCGGTCGCCGGGATGCATTACACAGGCATGGCGGCGGCGACCTTCACCGCACAGGAGGCCGGCGCTCACGCCGCGCACGTGACCACCCTGGCGACCGGCCAGCGGGACGTCGCCCTGGCGGTGGCCGGCGTCACCTTCCTGATCCTGTTCCTGGCGATGATGGCCTCCTCGCTCGACCAGCGCCGGGTGCAGCGCCGCCTGCACGTCAGCGAGGAGCGCTTCCGATCCGCCGTCAGGGCTGTCAACGGCATCATGTGGACCACCGACGCCGCCGGGCATTTCGTCGAGGAGCAGGCGGGGTGGGCCGGCATCACCGGGCACGTCCCGGAAGAGTACATGGGCGCCGGCTGGGCGAAGGCGATCCATCCTGAGGACCTTCCATCGACGGTGGCCACCTGGACCGCCGCGTTGCGCGCCGAGGCCCCCTACACCGTCGAGCATCGTGTGCGCACCGCCGACGGCGAATGGCGACGGTACGTGGCCCGCGCGGTACCGGTGCGCGACGCCGACGGCACGGTCCGCGAGTGGGTCGGCGTCCACGAGGACATCACCGAGCGCCATGGATCCGAGGTCGCGCTGAAAGAGGCGCGGGACGCCGCGGAGGAACACAGCCGGGCCAAGAGCCGCTTCCTCGCCAACATGAGCCACGAGCTCAGGACGCCGCTGTCCGCGGTGATCGGCTATTCCGAGATGCTTGAGGAGGAGGCGGAGGAACTCGGGCAGGACAGCCTGCTGAAGGACCTCGGCAAGATCAAGTCCAACGCCAAGCACCTCCTTGGACTAATCAACGACGTGCTCGACCTCTCGAAGGTCGAGGCCGAGAAGATGGAGCTCGATCCCGAGGACATCGACGTCGCCGCCTTCGCGACGGATGCCGCCGGCACCGTCGGCGCCCTGGTCGGGAAGAAGGGCAACGACCTAATCCTCGATATCGCCGCGGATGCCGGCCACGCCCGAACCGACGCGGTGAAGCTGCGCCAGTGCCTGTTCAATCTGCTCTCGAACGCCGCCAAATTCACCGAGGGCGGCACCATCACCCTGCGGGTCAAGCGCGAGATCGACGGGGCCGGTGCGTGGCTCGCGTTCACGGTGGAGGACACCGGGATCGGCATGAGCCCCGATCAGGTCGGGCGCCTGTTCGAACGCTTTACGCAAGCCGACGAGACCACCACGCGCAGGTTCGGCGGGACCGGCCTCGGGCTGGCGTTGAGCCGCGCCTTCGCCCAGTTGCTCGGTGGTGAAATCACCGTGACGAGCGTTGAGGGCCATGGGACCAGCTTCACGCTGCGCATCCCGGTCGTCGCCCCGGACCGGGACATGGAGGTGGTGCCGACGTCTCCGGAGAACCATGCTTCGACGGGCGACCTCGTGCTGGTCATCGACGACGAAGCCAGCCAGCGCGAACTGATGACCCGGTTCCTCGAACGCCAGCGCTTCGCCGTGCGAACGGCGGGCGACGGGCGCATCGGCCTCGACCTCGCCCGGACGCTCAAGCCCCGCGCCATCCTGCTCGACGTGATGATGCCGGACATGGACGGCTGGTCGGTGCTCGCCGCCCTCAAGGCTGATCCGGAGACCGCCGGCATCCCGGTGGTGATGGTCAGCTTCGTCGCCGACGCGGCGCTGAGCGCCTCGCTCGGTGCGGTCGAGGCCGTGCCCAAGCCTGTGGACTGGACGAGGCTCCGGACGATCTTGGAGCAGTTTAGGGCGGCGGACGGCGACGTGCTCGTGATCGACGACGACGCTGACATGCGCCATCGCCTTAGGACCGTGCTGGAACGCCACGGTTGGACCGTGCGCGAGGCCGGGGACGGTCGCGAGGCGCTCGACCAGGTGAGGCACGGCGTGCCGCGACTGATCCTGCTGGACCTCACCATGCCGGTGATGGACGGATTCTCGTTCCTCGACCGCCTGCGGGTCCTACCCAGCTGCGTTGAGGTGCCCGTGGTGGTGCTCAGCGCCCGGAACGTCACCGCCGAGGAACGCGAACGGCTATCCGAGGCCGACCGCGTCCTTCGGAAGGGCGATACCAGCCTTCAGGACATCGCCACCGAGTTGCGAAAGCTAGACAACCGCCAGATTGCTGGCGATGCGGACGCCCCGGCTAGGGAAACGCTGGGCACCTGAAGCCAAATGGGATCACCCGGTTCGGTAGCCGGGAGACCCCGCGGCCCTACCCCCGCGAGGGTCCAGGTCTGCGAGGCGTCCGAAAGCCTACCTGAGGGTCGCGGACTCCCCGTATTTTACCTGCCGTTCCTCCCCGTCGGCCCCGCCGAGCGAGGTGTGGGAGTTTAGGCGTCCCAAGTGGTCGAAGACGTGCTCGAAGGCTTTCGTCACGGCCTGCTCGAATGACCCGTCGTTCTTGCCCATCGCCGACCTGAGCCCGTCCATCAGCTCGCGGTGCCGTTCGGTGTCGCTCGACATGGCGCTCCTCCCCGCCGGCGGTCGGCCGGTGCGAGACGCCAAGTTGCCACGTCCTATTCAGGTTCCGGCCGCCCCGGGCCGTCGCTTGGTCCACCAGATAACGGAACCGTGTCGCAAACCGTTTAATGTCTGATTGTGGGCAGTCGCCGGGCATGCCATGAAACGTAGCGCCTAGGGCACGCATCGCGCCTGGAACTCCCAATTCCCATGTCGAGCGAACCGGCCCATCCCTTCGAGGGCAACCTGCTCCTCGCTGCGCTCGCGCCGGGCGACGTCGCGTTGCTGGCGCCCCACCTCTCCCGTCGGGAGCATTCGCGCCGCGACGTGCTGTTCCAGGTCGACGAGGACGTTTCGCACGTCACCTTCCCGCTCGACCGGACCGTGGCGACCCTGGTCGTGCCGATGGATGGGGGTCGGACGGTCGAGACCGCCACGGTCGGGCACGAGGGCGCCGTCGGCGGCGTGGTCAGCCACGGCTACCTGCCGGCCTTCACCAAGTGCGTTGTCCAGATCGAGGGCGCGGTCCTGCGTATGGATGCGGACCGCCTGCGTGAGGCCAAGCGCGCTTCCCCGACCCTGAACGACCTGTTCGTACGCTATGCCGACTGCCTGCTTTCGCAGGTCCTGCAGTCGGTCGCTTGCAACGCCGCCCACCCCATCGAGCAACGGGTCCTGCGTTGGCTGCTGGGCTTGCAGGACCGGCTCGGCACCGACGCCCTGCCGGTCACCCAGGCCGTGCTCGGCGACATGCTCGGGATCGGGCGCACCTACGTGACCACCGTCCTCGGCCGGCTCCAAGACCGGGGACTGATCCATGTCGGGCGCGGCCGCATCCACATGCTCGACCGTGCGCGGACGGAAGCCGCCTGCTGCGATTGCCACGCCCGTGTGCGCCGGCACTTCCGTACCGTCCTGGGGGCGATCTACGCGCCCGACGGCGGGATCGTCGCGGTCGAGGCGACCGAGCCCGGGACCGAGCCGAAGCCCCGTCCCGAGGCCATCCTGCCGGAACTTCGGGAGGCGACACCGTGCTCGTGACCACCATCCCATCCATCCCGCCAGTGGTCCTCGATGCTGCCAGGCTGACGGCGCTCGACGCCTACGCCATCCTCGACACCCCGCCCGAGAAAGGGTTCGACGACATCGTCCATCTCGCCAGGAAGGCCTGCGACGTGCCCGTTGCGCTGGTCAGCCTCGTGGCCGGCGACCGGCAATGGTTCAAGGCGCGGGTCGGGTTCGAGCCCTGCCAGACCACGCTGGACCAATCGGTCTGCGCGCACGTCCTCGGGCAGCCCGACCTCCTCGTCATCCCCGACCTAAGGCTGGATCCGCGTACCCGGGACAACCCGCTGGTCACGGGCGCCCCGTTCCTGCGCTTCTACGCCGGTGTGCCTCTGCGGGCGGCCAGCGGCGAGCATCTGGGATCCCTGTGCGTGATCGACGTCGCCCCCCGTCCGCAAGGCCTGACCGAGGACCAGGCCGAATCCCTCAGGGCGCTCGCCGGACAGGTCATGGCGCAGCTGGAGCTCCGCCGTTCGTTGGGCGAGCGCGACGCCATGCTCGAACGGCAGCGCGCCACCGTCGTCCAGCACGAGGCCCTGCTCGCTACCCAGGCCGCCGTGGCGGCGGCGGGGGGACGGCTCGACGACATCCTCGCAGCCGTGGTCGACGGCGCGTTGCGGGCGCTGCCGCAGGCGGAGGGCGGCGTCATCGAGATGCGGGAGGGCGAGGAGCTCGTCTACCGCTCCGGGGCGGGCAACCTCGCCCGCCATGCCGGGCTGCGCCTGCCGTTGATCGGAAGTCTCGCGGGCGCCTGCCTCCTGTCCCGCCAGGCAAGGGTCGTAGCGGACGTCCTCGACGATCCGAATGTGAAGCGCGACCTGATCGAGCGCCTCTCGCTGCGCTCGTGCGTGGCCGTGCCGATCACGCGCGGCGGCGAGCCCATCGGCGTCCTCAAGGTCCAGTCCAGCCGCGTCGGCGCCTTCACCGAACGCGACATCGAGATCGTCGGCTTGTTCGCCGGCACCGTCTCCGCGGGCCTAGCGCAGGTCGGCGAGGCCGAGGCGCGCCGAAACGTCCAGGCGAGCCAGGACCGTTACAGGGCGGTTTTCAACAGCGCCATCGACTACGCCATCATCGTCATGGACCTCGACGGCATCGTCGACGACTGGAACGAGGGTGCCACGCGCATCCTCGGCTGGGAACCGGCCGAGATGGTGCGTCGTCCGGCCGACGTGTTCTTCACACCCGAGGATCGCGCCGACGGCATCGCCACCAAGGAGATGCAGGCCGCACTAGACCATGGCCGCGGCGTCGACGAGCGCTGGCACCTGCGCAAGGACGGCACTCGTTTCTGGGCCAACGGCGAGATGATGGCGCTCCGCGACGAGGCCGGTGCCGCCATCGGCTTCCTCAAGATCCTGCGCGACCGGACCGAGCAGCGCGACGCCGCCGCCCGCCTGCAGGCCAGCGAGGCGTTCCTTCGAGGCGTGCTCGATTCTTCGGCCGACTGCATCAAGGTGCTCGACCTCGATGCCCGCATCCGCTTCATGAACGAGGGTGGCCGACGAATCCTGGAGGTCGAGGACTTCGATCAGGTCGGCGGCAGGGAGTGGCCGGCGTTCTGGGCCGACGCCGACCAAAGCGAGGCCTGGGCCGCCGTCGAGGCGGCGCGGTCCGGAGGCATCGGGCGCTTCGCCGGCCCCGCATGCACCCTGAAGGGCGCTCCCAAGTGGTGGGACGTCCAGGTTACGCCGATCCGCGATGACGACGGTGTGGTGACCAAGCTGCTCGCCGTCTCGCGCGACGTGACGGCCAACCGAAAGGCCGAGGAGGCGCTGCTCGCCAGCGAGGCGAGCCAGCGCTCGATCCTGGAGACCGTGCCGGTCGGCATCCTCTTCGCCGAGGCCCCATCCGGCCGCATCGTCGGCGGGAACGCGCGGATCGAGGAGATCCTCGGCCACCCCGTGCTGCGTTCTCCCGGGGGCGTGGCCTACGGGGATTGGCGTGCCGTCCATGCCGACGGCAGCCCGGTCGATCCGATGGACTATCCACTCGCACGGGTGATCCAGTACGGCGAGGCACGTGCCGAGTTGCAGGTGCGGTACCCGCAGCGGGACGGCACCGAGACCTGGATCTACATCGTTGCGGTCCCGGTCCTGGGACCGGACGGGTCCGTGACCGGGGCCGTCGCGGCCGTCTCGGACATCGACGCGCGCAAGCGGGCCGAGGAGCAGCGCGACCTGCTCAACGGCGAGCTCAGCCACCGCATGAAGAACCTGCTGGCGATGGTGCAGGCCATCGCGGCCAACACCCTGCGCGGCGCCACCGACATCGAGGTGGCCAAGGAGGTCCTCGCCGACCGGCTGATCACGCTAGGCAAGGCCCACGACCTGCTGCTCGGGGGCGCGGCCGAGCACGCAGCGATGGAAGCCGTGATCCGCGGCGCGGTCGGGCTGCAGGACGACGGATCGGGACGGGTGCATTACGGCGGCCCCGCGGTCGAAATCGGCGGCAAGGCGTCCCTAGCCCTCGCCCTGATGATCCACGAGCTCGCCACCAACGCGGCGAAGTACGGCGCCCTATCGACGCCGCGGGGCCGTGTAGACATCGCCTGGACCCTGGCGGGTGGGGACGGGGCGCGGACGCTCGCCATCTCCTGGCGCGAGAGTGGGGGCGTCCCGGTCGTCGCGCCATCGCGAAAGGGGTTCGGCACGCGACTGATCGAGCGCGGCCTCGTCGGCGCGGTCGATGGGAAGGTGGCTCTGAGCTACCCGGCGGACGGCGTTCGTTGCGTCGTCGAGGCACCGCTCGCCAACTTCCAGGATGCCCTTTGAGATCGTCGGGCAACACCTGGGCGATCCCGCCGTTGTCGCTGCGGCCCTACTCCCCCCGGATGCCAGATACCGCCCTGCATGCCCGATGAGACCAGCACGCGTTCGATGACGTTCCCGAACGCCGGCGGCGAGATGGGTGCGATGATGCGCGCCCACGATTGGAATCGCACGCCATTGGGTCCGGTGGATGGCTGGCCCGCCGCGCTGAAGGTCGCCGTCAACCTGATCCTGGCATCGCCGGAGAGCATGTTCCTGGCGTGGGGGCCGGAGCTGACCTTCCTCTTCAACGACACCTACCGTCCCATCCTCGGGCCTAGGCTTTCTTGGGCGCTGGGCGCCACGATGCCCGAACTCTGGTCCGACGTCTGGGACCATGTCCGCCCGGCGGTCGAGAAGGCATTCGCCGGCACCGCCAGCCGGTTCGACGACCTGCCGCTGACGATGGCCCGGCGTGGCGTCGAGGAGGAGACGTGGTGGTCATTCTCGTACTCGCCGGTCTATGACGAGGCTGATACGGTCATGGGCCTACTCTGTACCGTGACGGAGACGACGCAACGCGTCCTTACCGAGCGCGCACTGCGCGCGCGGGAGGCCGAGCTCCTGCTCGTCACCGACGCCCTGCCGGTGCTGATCGCGTTCATCGACCGCGACCTGGTCTACCGCTTCGCTAACCGTGCCTTCGAGGACTGGTTCGGCTTGGCGCCCGCGGACGTGATCGGGCGCCACGTCGGAGAGTTCGTCGACGCCACCGGCCTCGAAGCGCGACGCGGGGCCTTCGAGGCCGCGCTGGCGGGCGAACGAGCGCGGCTCGAACTCGATTGGCCCTACGTCGACGGACGTCCGCGGGTCGCCGACATCCGCTACATGCCGCGCCGTGCGGAGGACGATAGCGTCGACGGGTTTTACGTGTTTGTGCTCGATGTGACTGACCGTAAGCAGGTCGAGAGCCACCTGCGGGAGACGAACGAAACCCTGGAGCGCCGCGTCGCTGAGAGGACCCACGACCGCAACGCGCTTTGGCAGCTGTCATCCGACATCATGCTCCGCTGCGGGTTCGACGGGGCCATCGTCGCGGTGAACCCGGCCTGGGAAACGGTCCTCGGATGGTCGGAGGAGGAACTCGTCGGGCGCAACCTGTTCGACCTGATCCATCCAGAAGACGTGGAGCGCACCGTCCAGGGCGCGAAGGCCTCCGCCGAGGGACGGTCGCTTGCGCGCTTCGACAACCGATACCGCCACAAGGACGGCGGCTACCGCTGGATCTCGTGGTCGACCCGGCCGGACGCCGGCGTCATCAACGCGGTCGGGCGGGACTTCACCGTCGAGCGCGAACGCACCGAGGCCCTCCAGGTCGCCGAGGAAGCCCTGCGGCAGGCCCAGAAGATGGAAGCCATCGGCCAGCTCACCGGCGGCGTGGCACATGACTTCAATAACCTGCTGACCGTGATCAAGTCCTCGACCGACCTGCTCAAGCGACCCGGTCTCGCCGAGGAACGTAGGCTCCGCTACGTCGGGGCGATCTCCGAGACCGTCGACCGGGCCGCCAAGCTCACGGGACAATTGCTTGCCTTTGCCCGGCGACAGGCACTGAAGCCGGAGGTGTTCGACGTCGCCCGAAGCCTGATGTCGGTCGGCGACATGGTCGGGACGCTCACCGGCTCGCGCATCGCGGTCCACGTTGAGGCGCCCGAGGAAACCTGCCTCGTCGACGCCGACCCGAGCCAGTTCGACACAGCCATCGTCAACCTCGTGGTCAACGCCCGCGACGCGATGGACGGCGAGGGCAGACTCGATATCGCTGTCAGGCCGGCCGTGGCCATCCCGGCCATACGCTCGCATCCCCTCCTACCGGGCGATTTCATCGCGGTGTCGGTGACCGATACCGGCACGGGCATCGCGCCCGATGACCTCGGAAGGATCTTCGAGCCGTTCTTCACCACCAAGGGCGTCGGACATGGCACCGGCCTTGGCCTGTCGCAGGTGTTCGGCTTCACCAAGCAGTCGGGCGGCGAGGTCCAGGTCGACAGCGCGGTGGGCCGCGGCACGACGTTCACGATCTATCTACCCCGTTCAGGCACCGCCGCCCCGGCGGCCGTCCAGTCGCCGGAGCCCGCCCCTCTGGTCGAGGGCCATGGCACCTGCGTGCTGGTGGTCGAGGACAACGTCGACGTCGGCACCTTCGCGACGCAGACCCTTGCCGAGCTCGGCTACTGCACCGTCTGGGCCGTCGACGCCCAAAAGGCGCTCGCCGAACTCGACCGGGACGCCGAGCGCTTCGACGTGGTCTTCTCCGACGTGGTGATGCCCGGGATGGACGGCGTAGCGCTCGCCCGCGAGATCGGGAGGCAGCATCCCGACCTGCCGGTCGTGCTCACCAGCGGCTATAGCCACGTACTCGCCAAGGGCGGCACGGGCGGCCTCGACCTGTTGCGCAAGCCCTACTCGGTCGAGGAGCTCTCGCGCATCCTGCGTCGGGTTGCGATGGTGCGCAGGGACGCGCGTGCGGAAGCCGGTCGATGATGGGCATTACGACACCCGGTGATCCGGGATACACCTCGAACCCGAAGGTCCGAGAACAGATGAACGACGCAGCGGAGCCAAGACCTACCGCCCCAGACGAGGCCGACTTCCGCAACCTCGCCGACACCCTGCCCCAGATGGCCTGGATCGCGGACGCGGACGGCGACATCTTCTGGTACAATCAGCGCTGGTACGACTACACGGGCACGACCATCGACTCTATGAAGGGCTGGGGCTGGAAGGCCGTCCACCACCCCGACCACGTGGACCGGGTCGTCGAGCGGATCTCGCGCGCCTTCAAGGCCGGCGAGCCCTGGAACGACACCTTCCCGCTTCGCAGCGCCACCGGCGAATACCGCTGGTTCCTTTCGCTCGCCAACCCGTTTCGCGATGCCGAGGGACGCGTCATCCGCTGGTACGGGACGAACACCGACATCACCGACCGCAAGCGCATGGAGGGGCGGCTGGCCCGCCATGCCGTCGACCTGCGCCGCACGAACGAGGAGCTGGAACAGTTCGCCTACGTCGCCTCGCACGACCTTAAGGCGCCGCTCCGGGGTATCGAGAACCTTGTCGGCTGGATCGAGGAGGATCTCGAAGGCGCGCTGACCGGCGACGTCCAGACCAACATGGATCTACTGAAGAGCCGCGTCCAGCGCCTGGAGAGCCTGCTCGACGACCTTCTCGCCTACTCGCGCGCGGGTCGCGCCGACGTCGCCTTCGCGCAAGTCGACACCAAGGCCCTCGTCGAGGAACTCGCCCAGCTGGTGAGCCCGCCCGAGGGGTTCGAGATCGTCGCCGCGGACGACTTGCCGACCGTCAAGGCCGCGAAGGCCCCCCTGACCCAGGCGTTCCAGAACCTCATTGGGAACGCGATCAAGCACCACGACCGCCCGGGGGAGGGCCACGTCCGGGTCGATGCGCAGCCGTCTGCGGATATGGTAGAGTTCGTTGTCACGGACGACGGTGCGGGTATCCCGGAGCAATTCCGCGAGCGCGTGTTCGGCATGTTCCAGACCCTGAGGCCCCGCGACGAGGTCGAGGGCAGCGGCATGGGTCTGGCCATCGTCAGGAAACTCGTCGAGCGCCAGGGCGGCAAGGTCTGGCTGACCGAGGGCCGGGGGGGACGCGGCCTCTCGGTGCACTTCACGTGGCCGCAGGACGGCGCGAAGGGGAATTCGGATGGGTTCGACGGTTAATCTGCTGCTGGTCGACGACGACGAGGTCGACGTCCAGGGCCTCAAGCGCGCCTTCAAGAAGAGCAAGATCGGCAACCCGATCACCGTCGCCCGCGACGGCATCGAGGCGCTGGAATTTCTGCGCGGCCAGAACGGTAAGGAGAAGCTGCCGAAGCCCCACCTGATCCTCCTCGACCTCAACATGCCGCGGATGAACGGCATCGAGTTCCTGGAGGAGATCCGGGCCGATGAGGATCTGCGCACCGCCGTGGTGTTCATGATCACCACCTCGAAGGCGGACGAGGACCGCATGCGGGCTTACGGGCACAACGTCGCCGGCTACATCGTCAAGCGGGACCCGGCCAACACCTTCATGGAGGCGGTCTCCATGCTGGAGCACTTCTGGAAGGTGGTCGAGTTCCCGCAATAGGGCTCGGCACGAACGTGGAATCCCCGACCCGAATTCTGCTGATCGACGACGACGCCGTCGACCGGACCTCCGTGCGCCGCGCCCTGAAGAAGTCCGGGCTCAAGCACGTGCTGACCGAGGCACCGGACGGCACGACCGGCCTGCGCCTCGCGCGCGAGGGCGCGTTCGACTGCATCCTGCTCGACTACCGCCTTCCGGACGTCGATACGTTCGATCTCCTGGCCTCCCTCCTCGCCCTCCCGGGCGAGGGGCACGCCGTTCTGATGCTGACCGGCGAGGCGGACGAGGACCTCGCGTTCCGGTTGATGCGGGCCGGCGCCCTGGACTACCTCGCCAAGGCGGAGGCGACCCCGTCGAGCCTGGCTCGGGCGATCCGCTACGCGGAAGCGCGACGCGGCTTCCAGGCCGAACTCGATGAGGCGCGGCGCGAGGCCGAGGCGAAGTCCATGGAGCTCGACACCCTGAACAGGCAGAAGACCCTGCTGTTCTCGATCATCGCCCACGATCTGCGCAATCCGTTCCAGTCGCTGCTCGGCCTGTCGGAAGTCCTGACCAAGGCGGTGGCGACGCGGGACCACGCCTCCATCGAGCGCCGGGCCAAGGGCATCAACGACGCCGCCACCCAGGCCTACGCCCTGCTGGAGAGCCTGTTCTCCTGGGCGAGCCTGCAGATGGACACGATGGCCGTCACCATTACCGACGTAGCCCTCGGCACGGTGGGGGCGGAAGTGATGCAGGGCGCCGCCGAGGCGGCTGCCGACAAGGGTCTGACCCTGTCCATCGACTGCCAGGGAACCACCGTCCGCGCGCAACGGGACATGCTGGCCACGGTCCTGCGCAACCTCGTGAGCAACGCTGTCAAGTTCACGCTGCCGGGAGGGACGATCACGGTTGCCGGCCGGCGGACCGGGAGCGGCGTCGAGATCACGGTCTCCGATACTGGCGTCGGCATGCCCGCTGGCAAGGTGGCCGACCTGTTCCGGCTCGACCGACGCAGCACGACGAACGGCACGGCGGGCGAGCGCGGCAGCGGATTGGGGCTCCTACTCTGCCGCGACCTCGTGGAGCGTCAGGGCGGCGAGTTGACCGTCGAAAGTTTACCGGACCAAGGCACCACTTTCCGCTTTACCCTTCCGGAAGCGGTCGGCGCCTCATGTCCCTGACGACCCGCATCCTGCTCCTCGTCCTGCTCGCCCTCGCGCCCGCTTTGGCGATCCAGGGCTACAACGAGCACGCCTTGCGCACCTCGCGCGACGAGATCGTGCGCGCCGATACGATGGCGACGGCCCGCACCGTCGCGGAGGACCTTTCGCAGGTCGCGGAGTCGGCCCGCCAAGCCCTCAACTTCCTGGCTCAGGACCCGGCGGTCCGTGCGATGGAGCCGTCGGGCTGCACCGAGTACCTACGCCGGGCCGTGCGCGACAATCCGCAATTCGCAGTGTTCGCGCTGACTCGGCCGGACGGGACCGTCGTGTGCAACAGCCTCGGCTCTGCACCCGGCTCCTACGCCGTGCCCGACCGGGTCTACCAGCGCCGCGCGGTCGCCGAGGGCACGTTCGTGATGGGGACCTATGCCCACGGCAATGCCTCCCGCAAGGACTCGCTGCACTTCGCCCAAGCGCTACCAGACGCGGAGGGGCGCACGGTCGGCGTACTCGCCGTCGCCGTCGATCTCGGGTGGCTCGACGGTTACCTTAGGCGCAACCTGAGACTGCCCAGCACGTCCGTGACGGTGGCGGACCAGGACGGCATCATCTTGGTTCGCTATCCCGACGGGAATGGTTGGGTCGGAAAACCGGTGCCGCCGGATCGGCAGCGCATCGTGATGAGCCGTGGCGAGGGTGTCCGCGTCGACTTCGGCATCGACGGTCGCGAACGCATCCTCGCCAACGCCAAGCCCGGCGGCGCGGCGTCGTCCGCCTGGGTGACGGTCGGTCGCGACCGTAAGGTCGCCTTCGCGGACGTGGACGCCGCCACCCGCAGGGGCGTGGTGCTGATCGTGCTGGGGGCCGTGCTTGCCCTGGCCGCCGCGCTTCTGGCGGGACGCGTCTTCATTCGGCGACCCTTCGACCGCCTGCTCCGGACGGCATCGAAATGGCAGGCAGGAGACCTCGCGGCCCGAACTGGGTTGGACGGCGCCGACGAGTTCGGCCGCCTCGGCAGCAAGCTCGACGCAATGGCCGGCAGCCTTCAACGCAACGAGGCCGACCTTCGCGACGAAGTCCGCAACGGTCGCGCAATGCAGGAGCGGCAGGTGACGATGCTGCACGAGTTGAATCACCGCGTGAAGAACACCCTCGCCACGGTCCAGGCCCTGGCACGGCAATCGACGCGCGGCGGCGAGGCGCCAGGCGAGCGGCTGGAGGCACGCATCCTCGCCCTGTCGAAGACCCATGACCTCCTGACTCGGGACGACTGGTCGGGCGCTCCCTTGCGCGCGGTGTTGGAGAACGAACTCGGTCCCTATCGGGGTGGCGACGCGACCTTCGTCGTGGACGGTCCCGACGTGGACCTTCCGCCGCGCCATGTGCTGTCCCTCGGGATGACGCTGCACGAGTTGGCTACCAACGCCGCCAAGCACGGCGCGCTGTCCGTACCCGGAGGCGAGGTTCGTATCGCATGGTCGGTCATGGCCGACGCCGGCAAAGGCCGTCGGCTCCTCTTGGAGTGGCATGAGACCGGCGGCCCGCCGACCGCTCCGCCGACGCGTCGGGGGTTCGGCACGCGGCTGATCGCAGTCAGCGTCGAGCGCGAGCTCGATGGCGAGATCGACCTCGATTTCGCCGAGACGGGCCTCCGTGTGACCCTCGACATCCCGTTGACTGCGCTCGGGGTGGCCCACTTGAGCCCGCTCGCGACCGCGCATTTAGGGACGCGCAGTCAGCGACATTGAAGAAATCGGACATGCGCACACCTGAGAAACCGATGGGACCGCGGGGCGACTCCATCTCCACGATGCCGACGGTGTCTGCGAGAGCGTCTATGGCCGCCGCCGGAACGTTGCGTGACCCCGCGAAGTGACCGAGATCCACCTCCGCTGGGCTGGCTTTGAGGAGGCCGTCGAGCGCGTGCCCATCGTTGGCTTGGTCGAGGGCGCGGACCATCGCCTGCCGCTCTTCCGACCAATATCGCGTCGCGGGCCGTCGATGCCGACGATGGTGCCTCTGCCAAATGTGCGCGAGGCGGAGATGTCGCGCAGGATGAAGCGTTCGCCGTAAAACGCCCGAAGTTCCGCATTGAGGGCGATCTGAGCTCTGGCCGACCCAGCAGGCTCGACGAATACGTTCTTGGGAAGGAGTACCCGACCGATGGCCAGGCCTGCGCCGTGATGCACTTGAATGAGCGTAAGATGGCGGATCCCCCCCCTTTCGCCGGGCAACATAGGAAGGAGCTGGTCCGCTCGACGTCCGCTTTCCGGCGTTGCTTTGAGAGTCTGAACAGCTGGGTTGGGTCGAGACCGGCTGGTCCGCTCTATGACCGGCTTGGGTAGAATTTTGCCAGTCCGTTTTGAAGAAACGAGATCTGCGAAGCGAACGTTCGCTTAAGAAAGAAGATTACGACCGGAGGCGTTCCTGAAAATTGATTATATTAATATATTCGATATTTAATCTGCTATATATCAAATCAAATATCGAATTTATAAATAAAAACTAACGAATGACAGGGAGTTTTCCATTATTTTTCAGTTTTGCTCGCCATGCATTACTCTCAACTAGTTCTCCAATCACTGAAGCAAGTACCTTCGCGACCCCCTCGCTCCCGCGACCGTTTAACGTGCGCTGAGAAACTACGACCGATAGCCGCCAAGAAGGTGTTGGATCTACGATTGGGATAGCGACCATCTCGCCTCGCGCGATCTCCGCAGATAAAGCGAAATGCGGCATAATCGCCGCGTACTTTTTCGACCGCACGAGTTCCGCTATGGCTGGCAGGCTCTCGCAATCGATTGCCGTCGGCGTGACCTCGTGGCGTGCGGCCAATTGCTCGATTACAACGCGAAGGATGTTCGGACGTCCAGGCAACACGAGCGGTAATGGCAGCCGGAAAACATCCGGGAACCCGATCTGATCTTGGCAGGCGATCGGGTGGCCCGAAGGCATGATGAGCATCAGGTCCTCAATCATCATTTCGGTCCAGGCCACATGCTCGAAAGCTTTGTGGTCGTAGAGTAGCGCAACGTCGAGGCGACCGGCCTGTATCCACTCGTCGAGGGTGCCGCTCATCGCCTCGACGATATGAAGCGTGATGTTTGGCAGCACCTTGGCGGTTTCTTCATGGAGCGGCAGCGCCAGACCACGGCAGGCGGACGTCGGCAGGCCGATGGAGATGCGTCCGCTCGGGCTCGTCGCCTGGGAGCGTACGGTGTCCTTTGCCCTTTCGACTTCGTGCAGGATGCGGCGGGCATGTTCGTAGAATGTCAGGCCCTGTTCGGTTGGCGTGACGCCGCGAGCGTGGCGGAAGAGCAACTCAGCGCCGAGTTCGTTTTCGAGATTTCGAATCTGCTGACTGAGCGACGGCTGGGCCACGCCCAGAACTTCGGCCGCGCGGGAGACATTCCCACTCTCCGCAATCTGCACGAAGTACCGAAGCTGACGAAGATCCATGCATGCTCGCTTTCACGCGAGAGATCCGCAAATTTTGAGGCGCGCGTCAATGCTATGCCAGGAAGCAATGTGCCTATCCTATGGGCACAAATAAGATATTTCCAAATGTTTTTCAATAGGTTGGTGCTGATCGACCTTGATTTCTATTGCCTATCGATAGAGCCGATAGTTTTTTCCTATAGTGAGTATCGGAAATCGGTCTTTGATCATCGCCGCCTCGAGTGAGCAATCTCATAGGTGTTCGGGGTGGAGCGAGCGCTATCCAGCGACGCATATCTGATAATCGGAGAGTTTTGCATGACGGCGCAGAGATACTTGTGCAGCCTCGTCCTGGCTGCTCCGATCGCCCTTGGCGTGCCGACGTCCGTGCTAGCGCAGCAAGAATCCTGCATCGGAAATTCCGCAGCCATCACGGGTCCCGCAGCCTTCGGCGGTCAAGCCATCAGGATGGGCGCCGAAATTGCCATCGAAGAGATCAACGCCAAGGGCGGCGTACTGGGTAAGCCGCTGCGTTTCGTCCAGTACGACGATGCCGGGGCACCGCCCCGCGGCGTCGACAACACCCGCCGCATCGCCCTGGCGGACAAGTGCGTGGTAATCCTTGGAGGCTATCACTCGACCGTATCGGTCGCGCAGGTCGAGCCGGTGCACGCGCTTGGTATCCCGTTTGTCGGCGTGCTCGCCGCGAACACGCAGGCAATCGAGAACGGCCGCAGCCCGAACTACATGTTCCGGGTCTCGGCTAAGGACAAATGGGTCGCTCGATTCCTCGTCGAGCAGGCCGCGAAGGTCTCGAAAACAGGCAAGATCGCGTTCTTCTACGAGAATACCGGTTGGGGCAACGGCGCACTGCCCGACGTCAAGGACGCCGTCGCGAAGGCCGGTAAGCAACTCGTTGCGACGGAGACCTTTAACTGGAACGATCAGGACATGACCCCGCAGGCGATCCGCGCGCGGGATGCCGGCGCGGACGTGGCTCTATTCTGGGCCCTCGACCGCGAGGGCAACCAGATCCTGCGCTCGATGGATAAAGTCGGGTACAAGCCAACGATCATCGGTGCCTGGGGCATCGCCGGTAATCTCGGTGAGCTTGCCGGGCCGCTCGCCAACGGCGTCGAGGTCGTGCAGACCTACAGCTTCATGGGCGATCTCGACCCGAAAGGCGAGGCGCTCTGGGACAAGATCCAGGCCAAGTACGGCTTAAAGGATCCCGCGCAGATCAAGATGGGCTCTGGCGTGGCTAACGCCTACGACGCGGTCTTCATCGTCGCCAAGGCGATCGAGAAGGCCGGCGCCTACGATTGGAAAAAGGTTCGCGAGGGGTTGTACGGCGTCAGCCATGACGGGTTGGTCGCCAAGTATGCCCCGGCCTTCGACGCCTCGGACCCCGAGCGCCAGGACGCAATTCTGCCGCGCGACTACAAGCTCACCGTTTGGTCCGACGGCAAGCTGCTGCCGATCGCGCAAACGCCCTACGGCAAGGCGAACTGAGCGGGTTGCGGACCGGCGCTTCGTGGCCGGTCGACCCACGCTGCGAAGGGCGGGATGCGGATCATGACGACAGCGCTGCAATACAGCCTCTCGGGCCTCTCCATCGGCGGGATCTACGCCCTGGTGGCGCTCGGTTTCCATATCATGTGGTCCGCCGCCAGGGCCGTGAACTTCGCCCATGGTGACACCCTGATGCTCGGAGCCGTGCTCGCGGTGCTCGGGGTCGATGCCGGCCTTCCCCTGCCGCTCGCCTGTCTGCTCGCCATCGCCGCGGGAGGGGTCTTCGGCGTCTTGCTAGAGCGCTTCGCGGTGCGGCCCTTCACGGGTACGAACGCCTCGATCGGCTGGATGCTCACCACCATCGCGGTGGGCATCATGATCGAGTCGCTGGCGACGATGCAGTTCGGCGGCTTCTCGCGCCCGCTGCCCTCACCAGGGGTCGCAAAGCCCATCACGATCTGGGGGGCGGGCATCTATCCGCAGGAACTCCTGATCCCGGTCGTTGCCGTGGTTGCGATGATCGGCTTCCGCCTGCTTCAGAAGCGGACCCTGGTCGGGCGCGCCATGCAGGCCGTGGCACACAACAGGCAAGCGGCCTCCCTCATGGGCATCGACGTCAACCGCATCGTGATGCTGTCGTTCGGGCTGGCCGCTCTGTTCGGCGCCGGGGCCGGGGTGCTGGTCGCGCCGGTCATCCAGGTCTCCGCCACCATGGGGGTGCTGCTCGGCCTGAAGGGATTCGCCGTCGCGATCATCGGCGGCATCACCAGCGCGCCCGGCGTCGTCGTGGCCGGCCTGATCTTCGGCGTTATGGAGAAATTCGTCGAAGGATACGTCTCGACGGCCGCCCGCGAGATCGTTGGCTTCGGCTCGATGATCATCGTCCTTCTCGCCTTTCCCCAGGGTCTGTTCGGCAAGCGGGAAATCTTCAAGGTATGAACGCGCTCTTCCGCCTCGGCTTCGCGCTTCTCGCGCTGACCCTCGTCGCCGTCCCCCTGACGGCGGGCAACGAGTACGAGCTCCGGCTCTTCATGCTCTTCCTGATCTACGGGATCATCGCCGTCGGCCTGAACGTGCTCGTGGGGCTAACCGGCCTCGTCTCCCTCGGTCAGGCCGGCCTGTTCGCCCTCGGCGCCTACACGGGCGGCATCCTGGCAACCCGATTCGGCTTCGACATCCTGTTCGCTAGCCTCGGGGCGGCCGTAGTGTCCGGCCTGTTCGGCGTCCTCCTGGCCTATCCCACGGTCCGGGTTCGGGGCGTCTATCTCGCGGTGGTGACCATCGCCTTCGGCCTCATCGTCGAGAACGTCGCCATCGAGTGGCAGTCGCTGACCGGCGGCACCACGGGCCTTAGCGGCATTCCAGGCCCTAACATCCTCGGTATCCCGCTGACGGGCTACGCCTTCTACGGGGTTCTCGCCGTCACCCTGTTCGCCGTCACCCTGCTTGCCCATCACCTCAAGAGGTCGGCCTATGGCCGGGCCATGCTGGCGGTTTCCCAGAGCGAGACCGCAGCGCGCAGCCTCGGCGTCAACGTGACGGCGATCCGCACCCTGGCCTTCGTGGTGGCGTCCACGACCGCCGGAATCGCCGGCAGCTTCTACGCGTTCCTCAACGCCTACATCTCGCCGGACATCTTCACCTTCTCGGATTCGATCCGCTTCCTGCTGATGGTCATCCTCGGCGGTGCGGCCTCGACGTTCGGTCCCGTCATCGGCGCGGCCGTGCTGACCTACCTTCCGGAGCTGCTGCAGCAGTTCGCCGAGTGGCAGAAGTTCGCCTATGGGGCGCTCCTCCTCCTCGTGATGTTCGGCCTGCCGCGGGGGATTCTCGGCACCTTGAGCAAACTGTCAGGCCGTCTGCGGCCGGTGGCGCGCGGCATCGATCCGCGTGAGGGCATCCCAGCAGCCGAGTTCCTGCGGGACGGTGCGCGCGGAGCGGCCGAACTGGTGACGGACGGTCTGACCGTGCGCTTCGGCGGGTTGACGGCGCTGTCGGCGGCCTCGGTCCGCGTCGGACCCGGTGAAATCCATGCCCTCATCGGTCCGAACGGTGCCGGCAAGTCGACCTTCGTCAACACGATCTCGGGCTTCTACGCTCCAACCGAAGGTTCGTTCAGCATCGATGGCATCCCGCTCGCGGGCCGCAAGCCGCATCGGATCGCCCGGCTCGGCCTCGCCCGCACCTTCCAGAACACCGAGCTGTTCGGCGAGATGAGCGTGCTGGAGAACGTCATGGTCGGGGTCGAGCAACGCCGGCGCTACGGCTTGGCCGGCGCCCTCCTGCGGACCCCCGGCTTCCAGCGCGAGGAGGACGCATGCCGCCGTGCCGCAATCGGCCTCTTGGACCTCGTCGGATTGGCCGAATATGCCAACGAAGCTGCGCGCTTCCTGCCGTTCGGCCACCAGCGCCGCCTGGAGATCGCCAGGGCCCTCGCCGCCCGGCCCCGCCTGCTCCTGCTGGACGAGCCGGCTGCCGGCCTCACCAGCGGGGAGATCGACGACCTGGAGCTCATGATCCGGAAAATTGCCAACCTGGACGTCTCGATCCTGCTGATCGAGCATCACGTCGACCTGATCATGGCGGTGGCCGACACCGTGACGGTGCTGGATTATGGCCAGATCATCGCCAGCGCATCGCCCTCCGTCGTCCAGGTCGATCCTCGGGTGATCGAGGCCTATTTCGGCAGCCCTCTGGTGCAAGCATCCGTGACGGAGGCCGCATGAGCATTCCCGATCCCCTACTCTCCGTCGAGGGTCTCGAGGTCCGCTACGGCGCCGCCACGGCCCTGCGCGCGGCGAACCTCTCGGTCCGGCCCGGCCAGCTCGTCGCGGTGATCGGCAACAACGGTGCCGGAAAGACCTCGCTGATGCGTGGCCTCACCGGCCTCGTCCGGCCTGCCGCCGGGCGGGTGATGTTCAAGGGCGAGGACACGACGCGCCTGGCCGCCCACGCCAAGGTCGCGCGCGGGCTCGTGATGGTGCCCGAGGGCCGGATGCTGTTTCCCGACCAGAGCGTTGAGGACAATCTGATCCTCGGGGCCTACGTCCACGGCGGGTTGAAGCGGCTCGAGGCCAAACGCAACCTGGAACGGTCCCTGACCCTGTTTCCGCGCCTGCGCGAGCGCCTTCAGCAACCGGCCGGCAGCATGTCGGGCGGCGAGCAGCAGATGCTCGCCATCGCCCGCGGCCTGATGACGGAGCCGGACCTCCTCGTCATCGACGAACTCTCCCTCGGCCTCGCGCCGAAGATCGTTGAACAGCTCATCGGCATCCTGCGCGATCTCAACCGCCAGGGCCTCAGCATTCTTCTCGTCGAGCAGCTTGCCGCATACGCCCTCGCCATCGCGGACTACGCCTACGTGGTGGCGCATGGGCACGTCGAGCGCGAAGGGCCGAGCGCCGTCCTGGCGCGGGACCCGGACGTCATGGCGGCGTTCCTCGGCAAGAAGAAGGCCGCCTGATCCCGGGGCGGCCCGCCCCGCGACTCAGTCGACGGAGACGCGCTCCGGTCCGCATCGGAGCGCGAACGATCCCCCACGTCCCAATCGGAGGACAAGCCATGCCCCAACGCGTCGTCGACCTGAGCCTTCTGATCGAGGACAACATGCCGGCTCATAAACTGTTTCAGCGGCCGGTCATCACGACACATATGAGCCATGAGAGCTCGAAGGCGCTCAACCTCGGCGTCCCCGGCGACGCGATGACGTTCCAGACCAACTTCATCGCGATGCTCGACCACGTCGGCACCCATGTGGACGCGTTTCGCCACGTGAACCCGAACGGTGCGGCGGTGGACGAGATGCCGCTCGAAATGTTCATGGGCAAGGCGGTGTGCTTCGACCTGCGCCACATCCCGGATCTCGGCGACATCACGGTGGCCGACATGGAGGCGGCCGAGGAACGATGCGGCGTCAGGGTCGACGGTCACATCGTGCTGCTCTGCACCGGTTTCCACGCGCGCAACTACCCGAGCCTGGATTCCGTCTGTAAGAACCCGCTGCTGACGGCGGACGCCACGCGATGGCTTCACGCGCGCGGCTCACAGATGCACGGCGTCGAGGGTCCCTCGACGGACAAGCCGAGCGACGACGTTTTCGCTCAGCACCGGCTCTGTCGCGAACTCGGCATGAGCCATTGGGAATGGCTCGTGAACCTCGAGGAACTCGTCGGACAGGGCGTGGTGCAGTTCTTCGGGGTTCCGCTGAAGTTCAAGGGCGGCTCCGGCTCGCCGGTGCGGGCCTTCGCGATCCTCGACGCCTGATCCCGCCGCCGGAGCCACGAATTTCGTGGGCTTCGGCCCCGGCATCGGTTTTCGAACCGAGGCGCCGTTCCGAAGCTACCTCGACCGGAGAATCGTGATGAGCGATTTCGACTTCAAGAGCGCGCTGGACCTGCGGCGCCTCGTGGCGACCCGGCAGGTCTCACCGGTCGAGCTGACCGAGCGGGCTCTGAGCCGGGCCGAGGCCACCCAGTCCAGCCTGAACGCCTTCTTCGTGCTGATGCCGGAGGAAGCCCGCGCCGCCGCCCGGCAGGCGGAGGCGGCGGTGATGCAGGGGGGGGCGCTCGGCCTGCTGCACGGCCTGCCGGTGTCGGTGAAGGACCTGATCGCCATCGCGGGCCAACCCTTCGCCTCGGGCTCCCGGGCGATGGCAGGCAACGTCGCCGCCGTCGATGCCCCTTCGGTGGAGCGCCTGAGGCGGCACGGGGCCGTCATCATCGGCAAGACCACGACCAGCGAGTTCGGCTGCAAGCCGGTTGGGGACTCGCCCCTGACCGGGATCACCCGTCACCCCTGGGATCTCGCCAAAACCCCCGGCGGATCGAGCGCCGGGGCCGCGGCGTCGGTCGCGGCCGGCATCACCCCATTCGCGCTCGGCACCGACGGTGGGGGCTCGCTTCGGATCCCCGCCGCGCTCACGGGTCTCGTGGGTCTCAAGGCGCAGTTCGGACGCGTCCCCGTCTGGCCGACCTCCGCAACCCCGACGCTCGCCCATGTCGGCGCGCTGGCCCGGTCCGTCGGGGATGCGGCGCTGCTCACCACGGCCGTGGCTGGCCACGACCCACGGGACCCGTTCTCCGTCGCCGGCCCGGTTCCGGATCTCCTCGGAGCGGTCCAGTCTTCCGTCGCCGGCCTGCGCGTCGCCTGGAGCCCGACGCTCGGCTACGCCCGGCCGGACCGGAACGTGGTCGAGATCGCCCGCGCTGCCGCGATGGCGCTGGCCGACCAAGGCGCCGTCGTCGAGGAGGTGGAGACCGTGTTCGACGGCGATCCTGGCGATCTTTGGACGGCTGAGTTCTATGCCGGCGTCGGCACGCGCCTGCGCGGCGTCCTGGAGACGCAGCGCGATCTCCTCGACCCGGCCGTCGCGGACGTGCTCGATGCCGCCCTCGCGCAGGAGATGCGGGCCTATTACGAGAGCGTGTTCCGGCGCTACGCGCTTCGCGATGCTATGGTTCGCTTCTTCGACCGCTACGACGTGCTGATCTCGCCGACCGTGCCGGTCTCGTCGCTCGCAGCCGGATGCGATCTGCCGGCGCGGTTGTCGGACCGCAGCCTCGTCACCTGGGTGTTCTATACTTATCCGTTCAATCTCACGGGACAGCCGGCCGCCTCGGTCTGTGCGGGCCTGGACGCGGATGGAATGCCGGTGGGTCTCCAGATCGTCGGCCGCAGCCTCGGTGAGATGGACGTGGTCCGGGCGGCGGCGGCGATCGAGCGTACCAAGCCCCGGGGCTACAACCTCAAGCAGCCGGTCGTCTGATTAAGCCGTGTCGGTATCCCCGATCAGGGAGCCGCCTCCCTGCGGAATGTCCCGCAGTTTTGCGTGCGCACTGCAGTTTTCTCCGCCGAACGCCTCAAGGATTGATGCAATGGAGCCGATCGACTTCCACCGGTTGTTCCGTGCCCACCTTGATAGCGAAACTGTTGGCACCTTGGTGTCAGCAGCGTTAGTGCATCTTGTCAGTTTCCCATTTCGAGCCAACGCTGAACGGCGGCCGACCAATGACCATTTTTGGTAAGCCACATTGATCATCTGTATCCTGAGTTGGGTCAGATGCGGAACGTCTACACCCGTACAACGGGTCGTGGTCCGCTTCCCACTCCGAGCCGAATTCGGCGGAGAGCTGAGGAACGGCCGCTTTGGAGAATCTCCGAGGGCGGTGCGGATGGCTGGCATGGGTCGGATGCGGAACGTCCGCTTCGAGGTGAAAGACCCAGGTTCGGTTGCCGCCCATCCCGCACAGTCCGGGTGCTCGCCATCCAGTATCGTCAAATCACCAGCAGGGAGCTCGTAGCCGCGCCGCCGGGATGCCACACATGATCCAGAGGAGCGCATCGGCATCGCGGGCTCCTCGCATCGCCGCAGCGGCCTTGGGATCGCGCATTCGGCGGGCGACGCAGGCCAGGGCGTTGAGCTGGGAGCCTTGCGCCTCCATCGGGAGCAACAGGAGGAAGACGAGGTCGACCGGACGCTCGTCGATGGCATCGAATTCGACGGGATCGCGAAGGCGAACCAGGCCCCCGAAGGGACGCCGGACGGTCTCCAGCCGGGCGTGCGGCAAGGCGATGCCGTTCCCAACCCCGGTCGAACCGAGTCCCTCCCGCTTTTCCAGGGCTGATCGCACCGGGGCGGCATCGTGGTCGAGCGCCCGGGCGGCCCGACGTGCGAGGTCGTCCAGGAGCGCGGCCTTGCCACTGACGCGAACACCGACGGCGACATGGTCGGGCGACGGGAATTCGTCGATTGCCATTCGGTGCGGCTCGGTCACGGGCGGTCGGGATCCGGCAGGGCGTTCATCGGTCCCTCGGGGTGGGGATTCGAGGAATGTCGGTCGACCTTGCCCTGAGGCGATGGCGGGGAGTTCAAGCGTGAGCTTCGTCGTCCGGGGCCCGCAGCCGGTAGCCCACGCCGGTCTCGGTGAGCAGGATGCGCGGACGCTCGGGGTCCGCCTCCAGCTTGAGGCGAAGCTGGCGCATGTAGACCCTCAGGTATTGCGGGTCCGACGAGGTCGAGACCGCGCTCATGAGCTGGGCGTGGGTCAGGGCCTTGCCGGCATGCTGGATGAGGACACGCAGGAAATCGTATTCGCGTGGCGTGAGCTTCACTCCGGCGCCCCGGACCTTGACGAGGCGGCGCACCAGATCGACGCTGAGACCGTCGACCTCGAACACGGCGCGCTCGCCCTGGACGGCCAACTGATGGCGCAGGGCCGCCCGGATGCGGGCCAGGAGCTCGCCCATGCCGAAGGGCTTGGTCACGTAGTCGTCGGCGCCGAGGTCGAGGGCCTCGACCTTGCCGGCCTCGTCGTCGCGGCTGGACAGGACCACCACCGGCAAATCGGGAAAATCCTTGCGGATGAGGCGCAGCAGGTCGTGCCCGCGCATGTCCGGCAGGCCGAGGTCGAGGATGACGAGGTCGACCGTCTCACGGGACAGGACGTCGAGGGCGGTCCGTCCGTTGGGCGCCTCGAAGGTCTCGTAGCCCTGGGTCGCCAGGCCCATGCGCAGGAGCTTCCGGATCGGCGGCTCGTCGTCGATGACGAGGATGCTGATGCTCATGCCGCCAGATCCGAGTGAACGTGTCCCGCCGGGGGGATGGGCAGGAGGATGGTGAAGACGGCGCCGAGGCGGTCGCGGCGGTTGCCCGCCGTCAGCGTGCCGCCCATGGCCTCGACGAACCCGCGGGCGATGGCGAGGCCGAGGCCGGTCCCGGCCCGGACGCTGTCGGATTTGCGGACGCGGTAGAACTTGTCGAACACCCGCTCGACGTCGGCCTCGGGCAGGCCATCGCCCTCGTCGAGGATCTGGAGGCGGACAAGGCCTCGCTCGGCCACGCCCCTCACGGTGACGGTGGAGCCCTCGGGGGCATACTTGGCGGCGTTGTCGAGGAGATTGACCAGCACCTGCTCGAACAGGACCGGATCGAGGCGCAGGGCCGGCAGGGTGGTCGGGAGATCCAGATGCACCGGGTGGCCGGCCAGGATCGGCCCGAGGCGGCGCAGGGCGGTGTCGACGCTCTCGCCGACGTCCTGCGGGGTGAGGCTCGCGGCCACGGCCCCCGCCTCCAGGCGGGTCATGTCGAGGAGGTTGACGATGAATCGGTTCAGCCGCTCGGACTCCTCGATGATCGTGGCGAGAAGGTCCCGTTTGGCGTCGTGCGGCAGCGCCTCGTCAAGGTCGCGCAGGGTCGTGGCCGCCCCCAGAACCGAGGACAGCGGGGTGCGCAGGTCGTGCGAGATCGAGGTCAGCAGGGCCTGGCGCAGGCGGTCGGTCTCGGCGGCGCGTTCGGCCCGGTCGAGGTCCTCCACCAGGCGGACGCGCTCGATGGCGAGCGCCGCCATGTCGGCGAGGGCGTCGAACAGACGCCGGCTCTCGGGCGAGAGGATCGACCCTGTGCCGTCGGTGTCGAGGCCGATGACCCCGACGATGCCGCGGCCCGTGCGCATCGGCAGGAACAGGCGCTTGGCCCCCGGCAGGGTGTCGGCGCCGCGGCCCGCCGGGCGCTCGTTGTCGAAGGCCCAGGTCGCGGCCCCGAGATCGGCCGCGTCGAGGGTGTCCTCGGGCGGGAAGCCGGCCCGGACCGAGACCGCACCGTTCTCAGGCAGCAGCAGGACGACCCGAACCCTCAGCATGGCGGCGATCTGGGCGGAGGTCGCCCACAGCACGTCGTCGAGGGTCGCGCATCCCGCGAGCTTGCGGCTGAAACCGTAGAGCCGCTCCGTGGCACGGGCGCGGCCATGCGAGACCAGGGCCTCCTGGCGCGACCGCGCGGCGAGGTTCGAGACGACGAAGGCCACCACCGTGAACAGCACGAAGGCGGCGACGTTGGTCGGGTCGGTGATGGTGAAGGTGTAGACCGGGGGCAGGAAGAAGAAGTCGTAGGACAGCGAGCCGATGACCACGGCGAGGAGCGAAGGTCCCAGCCCGGAGCGCACCGCGACCGCGACGATGGCGCTGAGGAGGATCAGATCGGCGTTCTCCACGCCGAGATACGGCTCGACCACGAGGGCGAGCCCGAGGGCCGCGACCGTGGCGAGGGTCCCGACGAGATAAGGTAGGATCTCGAAGGCCGGCTTGGCCGGCGCGGTGGCGACCGTCTTCGCCGGGACCGGATCGGCCTTGGTCGCCTCTCCGGTGATGACGTGGATGCTGATGTTGCCCGAGCGTCGGACGAGGTCGTGCACCACCGAGCCGTTGAGGAGCTCGAACAGCGCGGACCGGTCGGCCTTGCCGAGGATGATGTGGTTGACGTTGGTCGAGCGGGCGAAGGCTAGGATATCGTCTGCGACACGGCGGCTGCCCGGCAAGGTCACGGCGTCTCCCCCCAGCCTGTCGGCGAGGCGCAGGGTATCGGCGATGCGGTCGCGGGCGGCCTCGTCGAGGGACAGGCTGCGGGGCCCTTCGACCGTGATGGCGGTCCACGGTGCGTGCAGCCGGTCAGCGAGGCGCTTGGCATGGCGAACGAGGCCGGCCGAGTGCGGGTCCTCGCTGATGCAGACCAGCACTCGCTCGCCGGCACCCCAGGGGCCCGCGATGGCGTTGGCCCGCATGTGGCTGAGGAGTTCGTCATCGACGCGGTCGGCGGTCCTTCGTAGGGCGAGCTCTCGCAGGGCCGTCAGGTTGCCCCGCGAAAAGTAGTGCTTGAGGGCCCGCTCGGCGTTGCCCTTCACGTAGACCTTGCCGTCGCGCAGGCGCTGGATCAGGTCGTCCGGGTTGAGGTCGACCACCTCGATGTCGTCGGCCCGGTCCAGGATGCCGTCGGGCACGGTCTCGCGCACCCGGATGCGTGTGATCTGGGCGACCACATCGTTCAGGCTCTCGACGTGCTGGATGTTGAGGGTGGTGTAGACGTCGATGCCGGCATCGAGGAGTTCTTCGACGTCCTGGTAGCGCTTGGGGTGGCGCGATCCGGGCGCGTTGGTGTGGGCGAGCTCGTCCACGAGGGCGAGCGCCGGCTGGCGGGCCAGGATCGCGTCGAGGTCCATCTCGTCGAGCGCCGCGCCGTGATACGCGACCGGACGGCGGCCCACGACCTCGAAGCCCTCGACCAGGGCCTCGGTCTCGGCGCGCCCGTGCGTCTCCACCACGCCGACGACCACGTCGATGCCGCCCTTGAGCCGGGCGCGGCCGACGGTGAGCATCTCGTAGGTCTTGCCGACTCCCGGGGCCGCCCCGAGGAAGATCTTGAGACGCCCGCGACCGCCTTCCTCGCGCCGTGCCGCCTGGAGCAGCGCGTCGGGCGAGGGACGGTCGGGATCGTGGCGCGGGGTCGTCGTGGTCAGGATGCTCATCCGGCGATGTTACTTGGAACCGAGGTTGTCCAGGGCGAGGTTAAGGGCGAGCACGTTCACCCGCGGCTCGCCGAGGAGGCCGAGCAGGCGATCCTGGACCTGAGAGTCGACGAGGATGCGCACCTGATCCTCCGAGAGGTTACGTGCCTTAGCGACGCGAGGAACCTGAAACAGGGCGGCTTCGGGCGAGACATCCGGGTCGAGACCCGAGCCGCTCGTGGTGACGAGGTCCACCGGGACGGGCCGGCCTGGGTTTTCGGCTTGGCGCGCCGCAACATCCGCCTTCACCCGCTCGGCGAGCGCGGCGCTGGTCGGGCCGAGGTTCGAGCCCGACGAGTTCGCCGCGTTGTAGGGCTCCGGCACCGTCTTGGTGGCGTCGGCTGGGTCGGCGGCGCTCGTCGCCGAGGGGCGGCCCTGGAAGTAGCGGTCGCTGGTGAAGGACTGCCCGATCAGGCTGGAGCCGACGACCTTGCCGTCGCGCTCGATGAGGCTGCCGGCGGCCTTGCCCGGGAAGATCGCCCCCGCGATGCCCGTCATCGCGAGGGGATAGGCGAGCCCCGTGAGCGCCGTCAAGGCGATCAGCAGGACGAGGGCGGGGCGAAGCTGGTTCGACATGACGATGGTCCCGAAGGTGGCGTGCGGCGGCGGCTCAGACGAGGTGCAGGGCGGTGACGGCGAGATCGATGGCCTTGATGCCGACGAAGGGCACGAGGATGCCGCCCAGGCCGTAGATCAGGAGGTTTCGGCGCAGGAGGGCGCCCGCCCCGACGGCGCGGTAGGACACGCCCTTCAGCGCCAGCGGGATCAGCACGACGATGATGAGCGCGTTGAAGATGATGGCCGAGAGGATCGCGCTCTCGGGCGAGGCGAGACCCATGATGTTGAGCGCCTCGAGCTGCGGGTAGAGCACCAGGAACATCGCCGGGATGATGGCAAAGTATTTGGCGACGTCGTTGGCGATGGAGAAGGTGGTCAGGGCGCCACGGGTCATCAGCAGCTGCTTGCCGATGCCGACGATCTCGATGAGCTTGGTCGGGTCGCTGTCGAGGTCGACCATGTTTCCGGCCTCGCGCGCCGCCACCGTGCCGGTGTTCATGGCCACGCCGACATCGGCCTGGGCCAGCGCCGGGGCGTCGTTGGTGCCGTCGCCGCACATGGCGACGAGCTTTCCTTCAGCCTGCTCCTTGCGGATGAGGGCAAGCTTGTCCTCCGGGGTCGCCTGGGCGAGGAAGTCGTCGACGCCGGCCTCCGCCGCGATGGCGGCCGCGGTCATGGGGTTGTCGCCGGTGATCATGACGGTGCGGATGCCCATCCGGCGCAGCTCGGCGAAGCGCTCGCGGATGCCGCCCTTCACGATGTCCTTGAGGTAGACCACACCGAGCAACTGCCCGTCGCGGGAGACCGCCAGCGGGGTGCCGCCGGCTCGGGCGATGTCCTCGGCGATGGCCTGGATCTCGCGCACGGTCTCGGCGGCGACACCCGGGCTGTAGGCCAGGGCCGCGTTCGACCCGCGCGTCGCCATCGGCGGCCGGCTCACCGACGCGATGATCGAATCGACCGCGCCCTTACGGATCGACGATCCGTCGAGATCGACGCCGCTCATCCGGGTCTGGGCGGTGAAGGGCACGAAGGTGGCGTTCAGGTGTCCCATGTCGCGGGCGCGGATGCCGTACTTCTCCTTGGCCAGCACCACGATGGAGCGGCCCTCGGGGGTCTCGTCGGCCAGGGACGCCAGCTGGGCCGCGTCGGCGAGGTCCTGCTCGGAGACGCCGCGCACCGGGCGGAACTCGGTGGCCTGGCGGTTGCCGAGGGTGATCGTGCCGGTCTTGTCGAGGAGCAGAGTATCGACGTCGCCAGCCGCTTCCACTGCGCGGCCCGACATGGCGAGCACGTTGAAGCGCACCAACCGGTCCATGCCGGCGATGCCGATGGCGGAGAGGAGCGCGCCGATGGTGGTGGGGATCAGGGTCACGAACAGGGCGACGAGGACGATGAGCGGGATCGACCCGCCGGCGTAGGAGGCGAAACTCGGGATCGATGCGACGGCGAAGACGAAGATGATGGTGAGGCCTGCGAGCAGGATGTTCAGCGCGATCTCGTTCGGGGTCTTCTGCCGCGAGGCGCCCTCCACCAGGGCGATCATGCGGTCGACGAAGGTCGAGCCGGCCGCCGCCGTGATGCGGACGCGGATCTCATCCGACAGGACCTGGGTACCGCCGGTCACCGCCGAGCGGTCGCCGCCCGACTCGCGGATCACGGGGGCGGATTCGCCGGTGATGGCCGCCTCGTTGACCGAGGCGACGCCGAGGATGACCTCTCCATCCGATGGGATGATGTCGCCGGCCTCGACCAGGACCACGTCGCCGACCTTGAGGTCGTTGCCCGGCACGGTCTCGTAATCGCGGCCCGTGCCGGTGAGGCGCTTGGCCATGGTCTCGGTGCGGGTGCGGCGCAGGCTGTCGGCCTGGGCCTTGCCGCGTCCCTCGGCGATGGCTTCGGCGAAGTTGGCGAACAGCACGGTGAACCAGAGCCAGAGGATGATCTGGCCGGAGAAGGCGAGGTTGGCGCCGCCGGTCGCGACGTCACGGATGAACAGGACGGTGGTCAGCGCAGCGACGACCTCGACCACGAACATGACCGGGTTTTTGATCATCTTTCGCGGGTCGAGCTTGGTCAGGGCGCCGATCAGGGCCGGCCCGACGAGGGCGGCGCTGAACAGGCGGATGGAGTTGGGGCGAGCCATGGCGGGTGTCCGGGCATGAGGGACGTCTGGAAGCTGGCGCAAATCCGCGCCGTGCCGAAGGGTCAGGCGGCCAGGGCGCGGCCGAGCAGATCGACGGCGATCACCAGGCAGAGGGCGCCGAGCAGGGTCAGGCCGAGGAGCGCGAGGACGACGTCCGAGGCCCGGAGATCGCCGCGCTCCGGGTGGCCCCGGCTGACCGTTCGGGGCCGAGGCCGGTGCAGGGCTAGGGCGCGGCGGGCGGCGGGGCGCATCGGCGCGCGGTGGTGCTGCGATGGGTGCCGCACTCAGCCCCCCGCCGCGAAGGTCTGACCGAGGCCGCCGGCGAGGTGCTCGACGATGGGACCGAGGGCCAGGGCCGGGAAGAAGGTCAGGCCGCCGACGATGAGGATCACGCCCACCAGCAGCCCGACGAACAGGCCGCCATGGGTCGGGAAGGTCCCGGCCGAGGCCGGCACGGTCTTCTTGGCCGCGAGCGACCCGGCGATGGCGAGCGCCGGCACGATGACGAAGAACCGCCCGAACAGCATGCCGAGGCCGAGGGTGGTGTTGTAGAAGGCCGTGTTGGCCGTGAGCCCGCCGAAGGCTGAGCCGTTGTTCGCCGCCGCCGACGTGAAGGCGTAGAGGATCTCCGAGAAGCCGTGCGGGCCGGCATTGGCCGGACCCGCGAGGCCAGCCGCGACCACGGTGGCGAGCGCCGTGAAGCCGAGCATCATCAGGGGCAGGCACAGGATGGCGAGCATCGCCATCTTCACCTCGCGGCCCTCGATCTTCTTGCCGAGGTATTCCGGGCTGCGCCCGACCATGAGGCCGGCGACGAAGATCGTGACGATGACGAAGACCAGGATGCCGTAGAGGCCGGCGCCGACGCCGCCGACGATGATCTCGCCGAGTTGCATGTTGATCATCGGGATCATGCCGCCCAGCGCCGTAAAGCTGTCGTGCATGGCATTGACCGCGCCGCAGGACGCCGCCGTGGTGACGGCCGCGAACAAGGCCGAGGCGAGAATTCCGAACCGGACTTCCTTGCCCTCCATGTTGCCGCCGGTGAGACCGAACGCGTTCAGGACGGGACTTCCGGCGCTCTCGGCCCAGTAGACCACCGCCGTGCCGGCGAGGAACAGCACGCCCATGGCGGACAGGATCGCCCAGCCCTGGCGCTCGTCGCCCACCATGCGACCGAAGACGTTGGTCATCGCCGCGCCGATGGCGAAGATCGAGACGATCTGGACGAAGTTCGAGAGCGCGGTCGGGTTCTCGAACGGGTGCGCGGCGTTGACGTTGAAGAAGCCGCCGCCGTTGGTGCCGAGCATCTTGATCGCGACTTGGCTCGCGACCGGGCCGACCGCGAGGGTCTGCTTGGCGCCTTCCAGGGTCGTCACCTCGACGGCGCCGCCGAGCGTCTGGGGAATGCCCTGCCAGACGTAGAACAGCGTCAGCGCCATGCAGAGCGGCAGCAGCACGTAGAGGGTCGTGCGGGTGAGATCGACCCAGAACGAGCCCACCGTGTCGGCCGAAGCCCGCGAGAAGCCCCGCACCAGGGCTACGGCCAGCGCGATGCCGGTGGCGGCGGACAGGAAGTTCTGGTGGGTCAGCCCCAGCATCTGCGTGAGGTACGACATCGTCGTCTCGCCGCCGTAGGACTGCCAGTTCGTGTTGGTGACGAAACTCGTCGCGGTGTTGAACGCGAGGTCCGGCGCGACCGCCGACTGCCCGTCCGGGTTGAGCGGCAGCACCGCCTGGACACGCAGCAGCGCGTACAGGGCGAGGAAGCCGAGGACGTGGAAGGCCAGCATGGACAGGGCGTAGGCCAGCCAGTGCTGCTCCTGGGCGGCGTTGATGCCGGCGACGCGGTAGAGCCCGCGCTCGACGGGTGCAAGCACGGGCGAGAGGAAGGTTCGTTCACCCGTGAAGACACGGGTCATGTAGCCGCCGAGCGGTCGGGCGAGCGCGAGCACGACCGCGCAGAACAACGCGATCTGGATCCAGCCGTTGATTGTCATGGCAAGTCTTCCTGGGAGCCGTTCCTTCAGAACCGCTCGGGGCGGACGAGGGCGTAGGTGAGGTATCCGAGCAGCCCCAGGGTCACGAGGGCGCCAAGCGTCAGGTCGAGGGTCATGGCGGGCCTCAGAGGCGTTCGCAGAGGACGGCGTAGCCGGCGGCCAAGGCGAAGAAGGCGAGCCCCGTCGCGATGTAGACGATGTCGAGCATGGTCGGTCCGTTTCGGTTCGGGGGCCGATGCATGACCGGTCTCGCCCGGGTCCAATGTGGACGCGAACCGCATTAGGGTTCGAGACGGAAGCGAGGACGATCTTATAAGGATCGCATGAGGATCGCTGCCCGGCCCTGGAACGGGGGTCGTTCAGTTCGCGGGCATGGCCTGGCGCAGGGTGAGACGGAACTCGGTGCACCCGAGGGGGCAGCCTGCCTGGGCGGCCCGCGGCAATCCGTCTGCCACGTCGAACGGTCGCCCTGAACGACGCCATGGCTTCCGAGGTGATAGCCATGGAAGAGGGTCCCGCATCCCAGGCACCGGAAGCGCGGAGGCTGCAGGCCGGACGGGTGTGAGGATCGACATATGGCACCGGGCCTATCGGCCGGGGCCGGTCCCCAGCGGATAAGGTTCATCGAAGGAGTCGAGCGCCATGAACCCTCTTGGGGCGGCCTGCGTCGATCCTCGAATCGGCATAAGGGTTCGAGGGGAGCGGGAGACTTCGGCATAAAGATTTTATGCCGTCGGCCGAGCGACAGATTCCGCCAAGTGTCCGCATGAACGTTAGCGGCAAGGAATGTCCGCTTTTAAAACGGAGCAGTCGAACGTCTAATGACGAGGTTGGGTCGATAGTGATTACTGGGCGGCCCTGGAAGCTTATCGCCCAGTGACGTACTCATCCGCGCTGGCGGGGACGGATTAAAATCACGCCCTTCCACCAAGCTAACTCGAATCAGGTGCGGTCGAATTCCATACGGTGGCCAAGGGCCGTTTGTTGGCACCATTCCATTTGCGAGCGGCCCCTACGGAATTCGACGACGGGTGCTGGGTTTCCGTTTGATCGCTCCGGTTTCGCGTCGGGCTGGTGCATCTGTCGGGGGCTTGCCCGTCCGCTTCGTTCGCTGTGATTTCCCCGTCGGATGTCGGATCACCGGAGTACCCGCATCAAGGAAACGGCGGCAGGCGTCGAAGTTGGCCTCGACCTCAGGTGGGCAGGCTTTGCCCTGCTGCTCAGCCAAGCTTCGAGCATAGCGAACCATGGCCTCGCTTGGAGCCCGAGAGGTATTCGGCTCACTTCCATTCTCTTCCTGCGCTGTCCGTGACCCCGCTTGGGTATCGAGGAAGGCTCGGCATACGCTCATGCTGGTTTTGCACCCGCGTGGTAATCTCATCCCTGATCGCTTGGCCAGGGAGACGGCGAACGACACCATGGCGGGGGTCGGCGGCCGGTCATCACCGCCCTTGGGAGGGGTCAGACTCGGATCGAGTTCGATCACGTTGGCTTTCGATATCGCCCTGATCAGGTCGTCCAAACGGGTGCGGGTCCGCTCTTGGAAAGCGCCAGCACGACGTTGGGCCTCAGCCCGGTTGGGAGCCTGCCCGATCTCGGCCAGATCCGCTTCGAACAGGGCCCGGCCGACCGGATCGCCGTACGTGGGAAACACCTGCCTCACGGCCGTGATGAAGGCGAGCCCGACGCCCGTCACCTCGATGGCCGGATCCTTGCCGGTGCCAAGCGCGATGTAGTGGCTCTTTAGAAGCTTGGGCAGGATCGCGTCGCGGGTCGCAGCCGTTCCGAGCCCCTTCGGCTCGTTCGGGTTGACCGGGTTCTCCAAGGCTCGCTTCGCGTCGGGATCCTCGACCTGATCGATGAGACGCCCCATGACCACGGGCAGTTCGCCGCGCGTGATGCGCCGGGGCGGTTCTGTCACGGACGTGGTGATCTCGGTAGCGGTTGCCGATGCAGCCTCACCGTCCCGCACAGAGGGTAAGCGGACGAGCGGGACTTCCTGATCGCGCCATACCTTGCCCGGTACGACATCGACCTCGGCATCGGCCTCGCCACCGTAGATGGCCCGCCAACCGGCATCGCGCACGACGCTGCCACTCACCGAGAAATGCTTCGCGCCGATGGACGTCGAGACATCCGCCGAGATGCCGGTGCGGGCATCGATACCGTCGGGCAGGTGCGCGGCAAGGTAAGCCTTGGCGACGAGTTCGTAGAGGCGGAACTGTTCGACCGATAGGCGCTCGCGGGCCGGCACCTTGCGGAGAGGGACGATGGCGTGATGCTCGCCCGGATCCTTGACGTAGTGCCCCTTGGTACCCCGGCGGATCACCGGCCGGAAGCTCCCTGGGAAGAGGCGCGAAACTTCGGGCAACACACCCGCGACGGCGGCCACGATGGCAGCCGCATCGCCGGTCTGGCCCTCGGGCAGGTGCTCGGATTCGGTACGCGGGTAGCTGAGGTAGCCTTGGTCGTAGAGCTCTTGCGCCAGCGCGGCCGTGCGTTGCGGATCCCAGCCGAATCGCTTGGCACATCGCCGCGCCAGCGTGTCCTTCGAGAACAGGCGCGGTGGGGAGCGCCGCACGTCCTTCTGCTCGACCGTCAGTGGACCCGACCACGTTGCCGCCGCCTGCCGGATCGCCTCGGCGACCTTCGGATCGAGAATGCGTTCTTTCGGGGCGTGCCATAGGGTCAAGGCCGCGCCGGTCTCGGTGATGAGGTGAAGCGCGACTTTGAAAAAGTCCTGCGGCACGAAGGCGCGAATGCGGTCCTCGAGATTGGCCAGGATGGCGAGGGTCGGAGTCTGTACGCCGCCGAAACGCCAGGGCTCGCGAAAGGCGGGCGGTCGCAACCGCAGGGTGATCGCCCGGGTGCCATTCAGCCCAAGGAGATAATCCTCGTACTGCCGACAGAGCGCCTCCAGGTAGGCCGCATAGTCCTGATCACCCGACGCGGGCTCCTTCGCCAGGGATGCGAAGGCACGCCGGATCGAGACCTCGTCGAGGGCACCGAGCTTCAGTCGGTCCACACGCCCGCGCCAGCCGAGGTGCTCCAGCACCTCCCAGGCGATCATCGAACCCTCGCGGCCGGGATCGGTGGCGATGATGACGCGCTCGACACCCTGAAGCGCCTGACGGATCGCCGCGAGTTTCGGTGCGTGCGACTGCCCCGAGCGGTTCTGGCCGCAACTGACCGGAATGGTATCGAGCACGATGGGCAGCGCGTCGAACCGCCAGGGCTTCCACTCGGGCCGGATGCTTCCCGGCTCCTCGGCAGTGAGCAGGTGCCCTTCAGCAGCAACGCACACGGTGTTGGGCGAACGGAAGAACCGCTGAAGCTGGCGCATTGCCGACGGCTTCTCGAAGAAGAAAAGCGTGCGACCGGTGCTCGGGGCGGGCATGGCCAACGCGCGCCGGTCTCAAGCCGCCTGAGAGGCGCCACCGGCCCGCGATACGAAGGGCTGAACCAACACACGACGACCGCTCAGATCGTGCACGGTGACGCTCCACTCCGACCAGTCCTCTTGGCCGTCAGTTCGTCCATGACGCTTTCGGCGACCTCCACAGCCCGACGCGTCAGGCGTTCGGGGCGACGGACATCCCTGCCGACGGCATCGAGGACGAAGGCGTAGCCGTTGGTTGCATGGAAGCGGTAGCGAGCCATGATCTGCAAATCCCCTTCGCCGCAGCTTTCGAAAACGCCCCAGTTCGCGTTATGTTCTATAAGAAGGCAGCCGGTGGAAAAGGGCAAGGCGGTGTATCGGTACGCAGCCCGCCGCACGGTGTTGCAGGAACGGGAATGCCGGACGATACAGCACCTACGACCGAACCCGCCGCGCCCGCTCGGAAGATCATCCACATCGACATGGATGCGTTCTACGCCTCCGTCGAGCAGCGCGATGACCCGGCCCTGCGCGGGCGCCCCCTGGCGGTCGGCGGATCGCGCGAGCGCGGCGTCGTCGCGGCGGCGAGCTACGAGGCGCGGGTGTTCGGCGTGCGCTCGGCGATGCCCTCGGTCACGGCGCGTCGGCTCTGCCCCGACCTCGTCTTCGTCAAGCCCCGCTTCGAGGTCTACAAGGCGATCTCCGCCGAGATACAGGCGGTGTTCGCCGAGCACACCCCGATCATCGAGCCGGTGTCCCTCGACGAGGCCTACCTCGACGTCACCGAGAACCTCCAGGGGCTGGCGACCGCCACAGAGGTCGCCCGGGCCATTCGGGCGGAGATCCTGGCCCGCACCGGCCTCGTGGCCTCGGCGGGGGTCTCCTACAACAAGTTCCTGGCGAAGGTCGCGTCGGACTACAGGAAGCCCGATGCCTTGTTCGTCATCACCCCGGCCATGGGCCCTGGCTTCGTCGAAGCCCTGCCCATCGGACGCTTCCACGGTGTCGGGCCCGTGACGGAGGCCAAGATGAAGCGCCTCGGCATCCTCACCGGTGGCGACCTCCGGGCGCGGTCGCTTGCCGAGCTTCAGGCCATCTTCGGCAGTTCGAGCAGCTACTACCACGGCGTCGCCCGCGGTATCGATCACCGAGCCGTCCGGGCGCACCGCATCCGCAAGTCGGTGGGGGCGGAGAACACCTTCTCCGAGGACACGACGGAGTTCGCCGTCCTCGTCGAGCGGCTGCAGCCGATCCTCGACAAGGTCTGGACGGTCTGCGCGAGCAAGGGCGTCACCGGCCGCACCGTCACCCTGAAGGTGAAGTTCTCGGACTTCGAGCAGATCACCCGGGCCCGCTCCCTCAGCCTCCCGGTGGCGAGCCGCGAATCCCTCGCTCACATCAGCCTTGGCCTGCTGCGCGATGTGTTTCCCCTACGCCGCAGCGTGCGGCTGATCGGGGTGTCGCTGTCCGGCCTCCAACATGGCGCGGCGGAAGAGCCACGTCAGCTTGGCTTTGCCCTGTAGCTGAGGCGGCGTGAGACAGCCGTGCTATGGCCTAGGCCACCCCCCGCCCGCCCGCCTGCGCTACTGTGCGTCCGCGATCAGCGTCGAGGTTCGTCCGATCACCGCCCGCAGCGGATCAGTTGGGCCACCTTCCGGCAGTAGCACCCTGGCCTCAATGGCCGAGAACCCAGCGTGCTGCAGGTACAGCGCGATCAGCCGCGCGTGATCGTCTCCGCCCAAGGCTTGCCAAATGGCCACCGCCTTCGTGGGGAAGCAGCGGTTTGAGAAGGTGATGATCACGGGCGCGCCCGGCACCAGCACACGTGCGACCTGGCGCAGGACGGCGACGGGATTTTGAAGGTACTGCACCCCGACGCAGATCAGGGCGGCATCGATGCTGGTGTCATTGAGGGGCAGGATGGGGTCGGCGTTGAGGTCCTGTACGAAGTGCTGCGTCAGGCGTGCGTTAGCGGTGAGCTCCTGAGCGTTGAGGCCATGGCCAATCACAGCCCCGTACGCGACCTCCGCAGGCAGGTGGCTGACCCAACTCGACATCAGGTCGAGGATGCGGCCACCGGGCGGCAGCAGCGTGCGGTACAGGTCGGTCACGGCGTTGATGGCCGCGTCGTCGATGTGCGTGACCAAGCGCGGCTGCGCATAGAACAGGGCGTCTGGGGTTCGATCCTGTTTGGCGAAGGCTTCGGGGGGCAATCTGGGAAGATCCGTCATATTCGTTTCCGCTTGCCAGCCTCACGGCCCGACATGAAGTCCGCGCGTCGAGTGCGACCTTATCAGCCGCGTGATCCCAGTATCTTGGTCACGATCTTCGGCTTTGTGCTGGGGGTGATCGTCGCGCCCGCTGGTAGGCAATGGTGGAAATCTGACGCTCGGCACCCACCCTGAACGTCTGAGAAGGGTGGGAAGGCCGGCAAATCGTGAGCCGCGAGGCTCGGTGAGGTCGCGAGCGCCTGAAGCGTCGTGAGGACCCCATGGATCTCGCGGTCGAACGCTACGGACAAGCCGTGGGCTTCGGTCTGCACGTCCTGTTCGACCCGCGTGCGTTCAGAGGCGGCGAAGTACCAGAGCAGGACACCGACGAACAGCAAGGTCGGGACCAGCAGGCCGACGAAGAGGGTCAGGAACTGCCATCGGAGCGGACGGGGAGGCTTCAACCGCTTTTCCCTCGCCCAGGGAGGTGCGGGTTCGGTCCCGCATCAGCCTCTCGATGGAGGGCGTCATGATCGTCGTTCCTCGCGATGCTCACTGCATGACGAGGATTCAGGTGCGGATAGGATATGGCGGAACGGATTTTCCCTGACCGATGGGCGTCTGGGCCCCGCCCGGATCAGTTTCATCAGAGGTGATGTCACACCGGGTGGGACCGCTCTCGTCTTGGTTTCGAACGTCCCCAACGGGACCGGACACAGGACGGAGCGTCACATGAAAATCGTCGTCATCGGCGGCACGGGGCTGATCGGCTCGCAGGTCGTCACCACCCTGAAGGCCGCCGGCCACGAGGTCCTTGCGGCCTCGCCGAACACCGGCGTCAACGCCGTTACCGGCGAGGGGCTCGCGGAAGCGTTGAAGGGCGCCAGCGTGGTGGTCGACGTCGCCAACTCGCCATCGTTCGCTGACGACGCGGCCATGGACTTCTTCGTCCGTGCCGGACGAAACCTCGCCGAGGCAGAGAAAGAGGCCGGCGTCTCCCGCCACGTCGCGCTCTCGGTGGTCGGCACCGAGCTCCTGCTCGACAGCGGCTACTTCCGCGCCAAGCTCGCCCAGGAGGAACTGATCGCCTCGGCGGGCGTGCCCTGGACGCTTGTCCGCGCCACCCAGTTCTTCGAGTTCGTCGCCGCCATCGCGGGAGCCGCGCTCGTCGATGGCGTCGCGCGCGTGACCGAGCGCCCGACAGGCGCGGCGCTCGGAGACGTTCATTGCCAGCATGATGTGCTCGACACAGGCGCGTCGGCGCGCAGGGCTCAGAAGTTTCCCCGGGACGCCTCCTGCAGGATCAGCTTGTCGAGGGTGAGATCGGCGATTGCTTTTCGGAGCCGGGTATCCTCACCTCATTCCCGACGCTGCAGACCGACATCCGGAACGCCGGTGGCACCTGGGTCGACGAGGAGGTCGTCACGGACAAGGGACTCGTGACCAGCCGCAACCCGAAGGACCTGCCCGCCTTCTGCGCCAAGATCGTCGAGGAGTTCGCCGAGGGCCGCCATCCCGACCAGGCCCGCAGCGTCTGAGGGGGTCACGCATTCCTGCGCGGCCCGCCGGCGGGCCGCGCCCCATCCAGGAGACATCATGGGACGCTTTATCAACAAGGTGGTGCTGGTCACCGGCGCCGCATCCGGCATCGGCGAGGCCGCCGCGCGGCGGTTCGGGCGGGAGGGCGCGACGCTCGTCCTCGCCGACAAGAACGCAGAGGGACTGAACAAGGTGGCCGGCGGCATCGAGGCGGCCGACACCCTCACTGTGGTCGCTGACCTGTCCAACGCGGACCGATGCCAGGACGTCGTCGCGCAGGCTATCAAACGGTTCGGGCGCCTCGACGTCCTCGTTAACAATGCCGGCAAGGACCATCTGGGCCGTGTCGACGAGGGCGACATTGCCGATTTCTCGACGATCATCGAGACCGACCTCTACGGCGTCTTCTACATGACGCGCTTCGCGCTACCCCATCTCCGGGAGAGTCGAGGGTCCATCGTCAACGTGTCGTCCGTTTCGGGTTTGGGCGGGGACTGGAACCACAGCTTCTACTGCGCGGCCAAGGGTGCGGTGACGAACTTCACCCGTGCGGTCGCGCTCGACGAGGCGCGGAACGGGGTCCGGGTGAACGCGGTCAACCCGTCGCTGGTCTACACGCCGTTCACGGCCGGCATGCAGGACCAGCCCGAACTCGTCGCCAAGTTCGAGGAGCGCATCCCGATGGGGCGTGGGGCGAAGCCCGACGACATCTCCGGCGTCATCGCCTTCCTGGCGAGCGAGGACGCCCACTTCGTCACCGGCGTGAACCTGCCGGTCGATGGTGGGCTGTCGGCGTCAAACGGTCAGCCGAAGCTGAGTTGATGGCCTTCCGCGTCGCGATCCCCATCCCACCGGAGCGGGATCGCGCCGAGCACCGGCCGACGATCCATCGACTCGGGCCACTTCCATCCTCACACCCAGCGAGGTGACCATGACCTATGTTCGATACGCCCCCGACATCGAGAAGCCTGCCGAGGGCGAGCAGGAGACGATCGACGGCATCATCAAGGGGATGACGCAGCAATCCGAGACGGTCGAGGCCCGCGAGCACCATGCCGTGCGCGCCAGCCACGCCAAGAGTTCGGCCTGCGTCACCGGCGATCTGATCATCGCCGCCGGCCTGCCGCCCGAACTGGCACAAGGGCTCTTCGCCACTCCCGGCACCCACCCCGTGGCGGTCCGTTTCGCACAGGGCCCGGGCGAGACCCTCGGCGACCGCGTCTCGACCCACCGCGGCATGTCCATCAAGGTGTTCGACGTCCCCGGCGAGAAGCTGCCCGGCCACGCCGTCGACACCCAGGACTTCGTGCTTGCGACCGGGACCACCTTCCCCTCGGGCACGGCGGCCGGGTTCCTGCGCGACGGCACCGTCATCGGCAAGTCGACCGGGCTGCCGGAAGGAATCAAGAGCGCGGTCTCGTCGACCATGCGCACCCTCAATCGTGCCCTGCACGCCTTCGGCACGGAGAGCGCGCTCGCCGACTTCTTCGGCCATCCCTACAGCCATCCCCTGGCCGACAGCTACTTCAGCCAGGCGCCGGTCCGCTACGGCGATTACGTCGCCAAGCTCGGGGCCGTGCCGTCGACGGAAAGCCAGCGCGCGCTGTCCGAGTGGCGCCTCGACCCGCACCAGGACGAGGACGGCTTCCGCCACGCCACGGTCGCCTTCTTCCGGCAGAACGAGGTGGTGTTCGAGTTGAAGGCCCAGCTCTGGGCCGATGCCGAGAGGCAGCCCATCGAGGACGCCTCGGTCGACTGGCCAGTCTCGATCAGCCCTTACCGCACCGTCGCGACTCTGCGCCTGCCGCGCCAGGATGCCTACGCACCGGACCGCGTCCGCTACTTCGACGAGGTCATGACCTTCCGTCCCGCCCACAGTCTCGCGACGCATCGGCCGCTCGGCTCCGTGATGCGCGCCCGGCTCCAGGTCTACCAAGCCCTGAGCGCCTTCCGCCATCGCGAGAACGGCGTGGCGGAGGAGGATACCGCGAGCATCGACCGGATCCCGGCCTAGGACCGGCGTTTCGGACGCCGGGTGAGTATAGCCCAGCCAGAGGAGGCTTCGCGTGAGCGAGCAACAGGTTAAAACCACACTTCTGGATGTGAACGTCCACGTGGCGGGGCCGGCGGACGGACCGACCGTCCTGCTGCTCCATGGCTGGCCGGACGATGCCACGACCTGGGCGACCGTGGCCGGCCATCTGAACGAGGCGGGCTTCCGAACGGTGACGCCGGAGCTGAGGGGGTTCGGCGGTACCCGCTTTCGTTCGGCTGACACGCCGCGCACCGGCAACTCCGGCATCCTCGCCTACGATGCCATCGACCTGATGTGTCCGTCGTCAGATGATTTGGGACATTCAGCGGTGTTCAGGAGCGGAGGCTCTGGTCCATCTGGGGTGAGAGGTTAGGCGGCCTGCGCGTGGTGGCGCAAGCGGCGATCCATCAGGGTCTGGCGCT
>NZ_VRUZ01000027.1:0-46931 GCF_008039485.1 Methylobacterium sp. WL69
CTGGGCCCGCCCTGTAGGGCGCGGGTCCAGCCCGCGCCCTCGCCGGTGCACGAGACCGGCGCGCTCCTGCGCGTCCCGGCCGAGGCCATCGATGCCCTGACCCGGGCCAGCCACGAACTCGCGAGCGCCGTCGGCGGCGAGGCCGCCGTGGCCGAGGGGCTCGCCCGGCTGACCCGGCGGGCGGCCGAGCTCGGCCTCATGGCGGAGCGCCTGCGCGGGACCGCGACGGCCGGCGTGTCGCTCCGGACCCTCGAGACCGACCTCCTGGCCCTCGCCCGCGAGGCGGCGGACCTGTCGCGCCTGCGCCTGACCGTGGCCTCCGCCGTCGAGGCGGCGGCGGCGCGGATCGGGGAGCAGGCCGAGCGCCTCGCCCTGGTGCCGGCCGAGACGGTGTTCGGCGGGTTTCCCCGGGCCCTGCGCGACCTCGCCCGCGAGGGCGGCCAGGACATCGCCGTCCAGACCCTCGGCCTCGACCTGCCCGTGGACCGGGCCATGCTCCAGGCCCTGAAGGACCCGGTGCTGCATGCCCTGCGCAATGCCCTGAGCCACGGCGCCGAGGCGCCGGAGGCGCGCCGGCGGGCGGGCAAGCCGGCGGCCCTCGCCATCGGCCTCGCCGTGGCGGTGCGGGGCGGGCGCCTCGTCGTCACCGTCCACGACGACGGGCGCGGGCCGGACCTCGCCGGGATCGCCGGGGCCGCCCGCCGCCGGGGCCTGACTGTTCAGGACGAAGACCCCGAGGCGATCCTCGCCCTGGTGTTCGAGCCGGGGCTGTCCACGGCCGCCGAGGTCGATACCCTGTCGGGCCGCGGCATCGGCCTCTCGGTGGTGGCCGATGCCGTGCGGCGCCTCGGCGGCCACGTGCGCCTCGGCCCGCGCGAGCCCTGGGGCACCGACCTCGTCATGAGCCTGCCCCTGCAGGCGGCGCGGCGCCCGATGCTCCTTGTCGAGGCGGCGCGCGCCACCTACGCGGTGCCGAGCGCCGCCGTGGAGCGGGTGGTCCACCTCGACCGGGCCGGCCTCGACCGGGCCATGGGCCGCTCCGTCGCGCGGATCGACGCGAAGGACGGCGGTGGGACCCTGCCGGTGGTCGCCCTGCGCGACCTGTTCGGACAGGATCTTTCGGGGCCGGAGGCCGAACGGGCGGACACCGGCGGGCGCCTCCTCGCCCTGCTGCTGCGGGCCGGCGGGCGCCGCGTCCTCCTCAGCGTCGACGCCCTGCGCGAGGTCCGCACCCACCTCGTCCTGCCGGCCCCGCCCATCGGGGCGGATCCGCGCCTCATCTCCGGCACGGTGATCCTCGGCGACCGGCCCGTCCTCGTCCTCGAGCCGGAGGGCCTCATGGCCCGGGCGGCGGAGGCCGGACCGGATGCCGCGGGGGCCACGGGCGGAACGATCGGCCAAACCCCACGTTCGCCGACACGCGCCCCCAGCCCCGCGACCACCATCCTGGTCGTGGACGATTCCATCACCACCCGCACCCTGGAGAAGGGCATCTTGGAAGCGGCCGGCTACCGCGTCGTGGTCTGCGTGGACGGGCAGGATGCCATCGAGCGCCTGCGCGCCGGCATCGAGCCCATCGCCCTCGTCCTCGCCGACGTCGAGATGCCGCGCCTCGACGGGTTCGGCCTGCTGAAAGCCATCCGGGCCGAGGAATCCCTGGCCCGCCTGCCCGTGATCCTGATGACCTCGCGGGGGGATGCCGGGGACGTGGCGCGCGGCCTCGACCTCGGGGCCGACGCCTACCTGACCAAGCAGAGCTTCGACCAGCGCCGTCTCCTCGACACCATCGGGCAATTGCTGTGACCGCAACCGGACCGCGCGTGCGGGTGATGCTCGTCGAGGATTCCCTCGTCGTGCGCCAGCTCCTCATCCACATCGTCGGGCGCGATGCCCGCCTGGAGGTGGTGGCCGCCGTCGCCTCGGGCGAGGAAGCCCTCGCCACCATCGCGGCCGCCCGGCCCGACGTCATCTCCATGGACATCCGCCTGCCGGGCATCGACGGGCTGGAGACCACCCGGCGGATCATGGCCGAGCACCCGACCCCCATCGTGGTGGTGGCCGATGCCATCGAGGATTCGTCCCTGCGCATCTCCATGAACGCCCTCCGGGCCGGCGCCCTCTCGGTGGTGGAGAAGCCGGTGGCCACCACGCATGCGGGCTACGACGCCGTCGCCACGGAGATCTGCACCCAGCTGCGCATCATGGCCGCCGTGCCGGTGATCCGGCGCCGGCCCATCGGGTCGGAATGGGCCGGGCGGCCCCGCGACCTCCGCGCCCTGATCCCCGCCATCGCCGCCGAGGCGCCGAGCGTCGTCGCCATCGCGGCCTCCACCGGCGGGCCGCCGGCCCTGGCCCGGGTCATCGGGGCGCTCCCCGAGACTTTCCCCCTGCCGGTGGTGGTGGTCCAGCACATGGGGCCGGCCTTCATGGAGGGCTTCGCCGCCTGGCTCAACGGCGTCGTCGCCCTGCCCGTCGCCGTGGCGCGCGACGGCGAGCGCGCGGCCGCCGGCCGGGTCTACGTCGCCCCCGGCGACCGCCACCTCGAACTCGCCCCCGGCGGCGGCCTGCGCATCACCGACGCCGACCCCGTGGGCGGGCAGCGCCCGGCCGCCACCGCCCTGTTCCGATCCCTCGCCCGCCATGCCGGCCCGCGCGGCGTCGGCGTGCTCCTCACCGGCATGGGCGAGGACGGGGCCTCCGGCCTCCTCGACATGCGCCGCGCCGGGGCCGCCACCATCGCGGAGGACGAGAGCACGGCGGTGGTGTTCGGCATGCCGGCCGCCGCCATCCGGATGGGGGGCGCCGGCACGGTGCTGCCCCTCGACCGGGTCGGGGCCCACCTCCTGCGCCTCGCCGCCGGGGAGACCGCGCCGTGACCGGCCCGGCCAGCCTCCTCCTGGTGGAGGATTCCGAGACCCAGGCCCTGGAACTGCGCCTGCTGCTCGAATCCCACGGCTTCTCCGTGGAGCGCTGCGCCACGGCGGAGGCGGCCCTCGACCACCTCAACACCCGCCTGCCCGACCTCGTGGTGGCCGACCACCACCTGCCCGGCATGAACGGCGACGAGTTCGCCCGCCAGCTCCGTCTCTCGTTGCGCACCCGCGCCCTGCCCCTGCTCATGCTGACGGGGGCCCGCGACGGCGAGCGCCAGGGCCTCGAGAGCGGGGCCGACGCCTACGTGGCGAAGTCCGCCGACCGCGACATCCTGATCCTGCGCATCCGCGCCCTCCTGCGCGAGCGCCAGGGCGGCGGCTCCGAGGCGCCCGGCGCCTCGGGCTTCCGGCGCGGGCGCGTCCTCGTCGTCGACGGCAGTGCCACCTACCGCACCTTCCTGGCCGGCCTGCTGACGCATGAGGGCCACCTCGTCAGCGTCGCCGACACCGGGGCGGCGGCCCTGGCCGCCCTCGACGCCGACGGGGCCGCCTTCGACTGCGTCACCATCGACCTTCTGGGCACCGCCTATGACGGCCTGGCCCTGTGCCGGGCCGTGGACGCGCGCCGGGCCGCCGACATCGCCGCCCGCGAGGCCGGGGCCCCGACCTTCCACGTGGTCGGCATCAGTGGCAGCACGCCCGCCAAGGACTTCCTCGTCGCCGCCTTCGCCGCCGGGGCCGACGACGTGGTCTCCAAGGTCGACGGCGACGTGCTGGTGATGCGCGTGCGCAGCCTCGTGCGGCGCAAGCTCCTGGAAGAGGACAACCGCCGCATCGCCGGGGAATTCGGCGCCCGCGAGCGCGCCCTGGAGCGGGCCCGGGCCGAAGCGGAGGCGGCCGAGGCCCGCGCCGCCCTGGCCGGGGCCCTGGAGCGGGCCAATTCCGACCTCGCCACCGCCAACCGCAAGCTCACGGACGCCCAGGCCAAGCTCGTCCAGGCCGCCAAGATGGCGTCGCTGGGCGAACTCGTCGCCGGCATCGCCCACGAGATCAACAACCCCCTGGCCTTCATCCTCGCCCACCAGGGCACCGTCGAGCGCCTGCTCGGCGAGGTGGTGGCGACGCCCGACACCGCCGACGCCCCGCGCCTCCTGAAGAAGTGCGGCGACCGCGTCGGCGCCATGCGCATGGGCCTGACCCGCATCCAGGACCTCGTCCTGAACCTGCGCAAGTTCTCGCGCCTCGACGAGGGCGAGCGCACCCTCGTCAACGTGCCGGACGCCATCGACACGGTGCTGGCCCTGATCCAGCACAAGCTCGGCGACCGCATCGCCGTGGTGCGCGAACTGTCCGGCCGCCCCGAGATCCACTGCACCCCGGCCCTGCTGAACCAGGTGGTGATGAACATCCTCGGCAACGCCGCCGACGCCATGCCGGAGGCCGGCACCATCACCATCCTGACGGCGAGCACCGAAAGCCTGGACGAGATCCGCATCTCCGACACCGGCCCCGGAATCCCCGAAAGCCTGCGGGAAAAGATCTTCGAGCCGTTCTTCACCACGAAGCCCGTGGGAGCCGGCACCGGCCTCGGCCTCGCGATTGCGTACTCCGTGGTACAGGCGCATAGCGGCTCCCTCACGGTCGAGGCCGCCCCGGGCGGCGGAGCCTGTTTCGTGATCGGCATTCCACGCCAAACGCGGTGAGCATGTCCAAAGGTACGATCCTGGCCGTCGACGACGAGCCCGACATCCTGATCGCCCTCGAAGACCTGTTCGAGGACGAGTACCGGGTGCTCACCACGAGCCGGCCGGCCGAGGCCCTGGAGATCCTGGCGGCCGAGCCCGACATCGCCGTCATCGTCTCCGACCAGCGCATGCCGGGCATGACCGGCGACGCCATGCTGGCCCAGGCGCGGGGCATGCACGACGCCCAGGCGATCCTGCTCACGGGCTACGCCGACATGAGCGCGGTGATCGCCGCCCTCAACCAGGGCGGCATCACCGGCTACGCCACCAAGCCGTGGGATGCGAGCCTCCTGCGCGGCGCCGTGCGCCAGGCCTACGAGCGCCACCGCCTCGGCCGGGAACTCGCCACCGAGCGCGCCCTGCTCATGGGGCTCCTCGACCATTCCGCCGACGCCATCGCGTTCAAGGACGCGGAAGGCCGGTTCGTGCGCCTCAACGCCCGCAAGGCCGAGCGCCTCGGGCGCAGCGTCGCCGAGTGCCTCGGGCGGACGGAGGACGCGCTCCATCCCGGCGCCGCGGCGGATTCCGGTGTGGCGTCGGCGGATGCCAGTGCGGCGTCGGCGGATGCCGCCGCCATCGCGTCGGGCCGGCCGACGGACATGGAGATCACCGAGGGGCCGGAGGGGGCCGAGCGCTGGAGCCGCGTCGCCCGCGTGCCGATCCGGGACGCGTCGGGCCAAGTGGCCCATCTCGCCATCATCGAGCGCGACGTGACCGACCAGAAGCTCCTGGAATCGCGCCTGCGCCAGTCCGACAAGATGCAGGCCCTCGGCACCCTCGCGGGCGGCATCGCCCACGACTTCAACAACCTGCTCACCGCCATCCTGGGCAGCCTCGAACTCGCCACCCCGAAGATCGCCGACCAGCCGCGGGTGCTGCGCCTCGTCACCAACGCGACCCAGGCGGCCCAGCGCGGCGCGACCCTGACCAAGCGCCTCCTCGGCTTCAGCCGCTCCCGCGACCTCAGGCCCCGGGCCATCGACCTCAACGGGCTCATCGCCGGCATGGGCGAACTCCTGGGCGGAAGTCTCGGCGGCCTCGTCACCCTGACCACGGACCTCGACGCCGCGGCGCCCGCGGCCCGCGTCGATCCCGACCAGCTCGAACTCGCCATCCTCAACCTGTGCATCAACAGCCGCGACGCCATGCCGGAGGGCGGCAGCATCACCGTCTCGACCCGGATCGTGTCCCTCTCGGGCGACCCGGACCTCGCCGACGGCGACTACGCCGCCCTCGCGGTGGCGGATACCGGCACCGGCATCCCGCCGGCGATCCTGCAGCGGGTGTGCGAGCCGTTCTTCACCACCAAGGCCCTGGGCCAGGGCACGGGGCTCGGCCTCGCCATGGTGTTCGGCCTCGCCCAGCAATCGGCCGGGCGCCTGCGCATCACCAGCACGGTCGGCGAGGGCACGCGGGTGGAACTCCTGCTGCCCCGCGCCGAGGCCGAGGCGGAGGGGGACGTCGCGCCCGAACCCGCCGCCGCGGCGCCGGTGCCCGCCGCCCGCATCCTCGTGGTCGACGACGACCCCGAGGTGCGGCACGTGACCGCCTCGTTCCTCAACACCTTCGGCTACCGCGAGAGCGAGGCGCCGGACGGGGCCTCGGCCGTGACCCTGCTGGAACAGACCCGCTTCGACCTCGTGGTGGCGGATCTGGCCATGCCGGGCATGACCGGGGTGGAGCTCGCCGAGATCGTGCGGACCCGCTGGGCCGACGTGCCGGTGCTCATCCTCACGGGCCACGCCGAGGCGATCCCGATCCCGCCCGACCTGCCGGTCCTGCGAAAGCCGTTCGAGTCCGGCGACCTCGCGGCGGAAGTTTCCCGGCTGCTCACCGCCGCCTAAGTTTTTCGGGGATGGAGTGCCTTCCCTCCCCGCAAGGACAGGGCGATCGCAGAGGGGGGCATGCGCTCGGGTCGGCCCTTGCCCCTTCGTGCAGAGCGTCCGCGCGCATCCCCCTCTCCCCGCCTGCGGGGAGAGGGCCGCAGGCACCCCGTCGTGCCTGCGGCGAGCGAAGGCGCAGCCGCAGCGAGGGTGAGGGGGCGATTCCGGAAGAGTCTCATCCGGAGTCGCCCCCTCACCGTCGGCTGCCGCCTCGACGCGCTCCCCGGCAGGGGGGAGACGCGTCCCTCTCCCCGCAGGCGGGGCGAGGGGATGCGCACGAGGGGCGGCGCTTCGTCGACAGCCCTTTCGGCGGCGGCCTCAGACCGCGACCATCAGCTGCGATCGCCCTGCCGCAAGGGAACGGTCAGCGCCCCCTACTCCTCCGAGGGTGGCTTGTTGACGGCGACGCACATCTTCACCGCCTCCTCGAGCTTGATGTCGCCCGGGTTGCCGATGTTGGCGGTCTCTTCCAGGCACTTGATGAAGTAGTTGCGGTCGAGGCCCGGCGCGAGGCTGGAGAACGCCTTGCCCATGCGGGTTGCGAACTCGATCTTCTCGTCCGTGGTCGCGCGGGGCCAGCGCGCCACCTTGGCGTCCATGGTCAGCCGGGCCGCCTCGGCGCTCGTGGCGGCGACCAGGGCCGACAATAAGAAGAGTTTTATAATAGTCCGCATGGCTCGACCAATCTCCGGGGGATGTCTCGGCCGGAATGGTAGCGCAGGCGTCGCCCGAGAAAAGAAAAAGGCGGCCCGAACGGCCGCCTTTTCCCAACATCCGAGCTTAGAAAGCTCTCAGGCAGCGTCGACGACCTGCACCGGGCCGGAATCCTTGCCGCGGGCCTCGACGTCGCGATCGACGAACTCGATGACCGCGAGGGGGGCGTTGTCGCCGTACCGGAAGCCGGCCTTCATGATGCGGCAATAGCCGCCCGGACGGGCGTTGTAGCGCGGGCCGATGACGGCGAAGAGCTTGCGGACCATGTCGTGGTCGCGGATCTGCGACATAGCGAGGCGGCGCGCGTGCAGGGAGTCGGTCTTGCCGAGGGTGATCAGCTTCTCGATGACCGGACGCAGATCTTTCGCCTTGGGCAGGGTGGTGATGATCTGCTCGTGCTTGATCAGCGCGGCGGACATGTTGGCGAACATCGCCTTGCGGTGCTCGGTGGTGCGGTTGAAGCGACGACCGCGAAATCCATGACGCATGATGGCTGGTCCTTATCTGATGGCCGCCGTGCCACGGTACGGCCAAGCGCCCCATGAGCGGGGCTTTTCATTCCGCATGACCCCGCGGCGGGATTCCTTTGGGAGTTCGCGTCAGCGCGAACCCCCCGACGTGTCGGCCAAACAACCGGCGCCGAGACGCGCCGAAACGTTCAGCCCGAGGCGGCTCGCCTCAGTAGTGCTCTTCGAAGCGCTTGGCGAGGTCTTCGATGTTCTCCGGCGGCCAGCCGGGGATGTCCATGCCGAGGTGGAGGCCCATGGCGGCGAGCACTTCCTTGATCTCGTTGAGGGACTTGCGGCCGAAGTTCGGGGTGCGCAGCATCTCGCCCTCGGACTTCTGGATGAGGTCGCCGATGTAGACGATGTTGTCGTTCTTCAAGCAGTTCGCCGAACGCACGGAGAGCTCCAGCTCGTCGACTTTCTTGAGCAGGGCCGGGTTGAACGGGAGCTGCGGCGCGAGCGGCTGCGCCTCCTCCTTGCGGGGCTCCTCGAAGTTCACGAACACCTGGAGCTGGTCCTGGATGATGCGCGCGGCGTAGGCGAGCGCGTCCTCCGGCGTGACCGCGCCGTTGGTCTCGATGGTCATCGTCAGCTTGTCCTTGTCGAGATCCTGACCCTCGCGGGTGGTCTCGATGCGGTAGCTGACCTTGGTGACGGGCGAGAACAGGGCGTCCACGGGGATCAGGCCGATGGGCGCGTCCTCGGGGCGGTTACGCTCGGCCGGGACGTAGCCCTTGCCGGTGGCGACGGTGAATTCCATCCGGATCTCGGCGCCGTCGTCGAGGGTGCAGATGACGAGCTCGGGGTTGAGGATCTGGACGTCGCCCACGGTGCCGATGTCGCCGGCGGTGACGGTGCCGGGGCCGGTCTTGCGCAGGGTGAGGCGCTTGGGGGCCTCGGTCTGCGAGCGGATGGCGATGGTCTTGATGTTGAGGACGATGTCGGTGACGTCCTCGCGCACGCCGGGGATCGACGAGAATTCGTGCAGCACGCCGTCGATCTGCACCGAGGTCACGGCCGCGCCCTGGAGCGACGACAGCAGCACCCGGCGGAGCGAGTTGCCAAGCGTCGTGCCGAAGCCGCGCTCCAGGGGCTCGGCGACGACGGTGGCGACCCGCTTGGGGTCGTGACCGGTCGAGACCTGGAGCTTGTTCGGCTTGATGAGCTCTTGCCAGTTCTTCTGAATGACCACGATGCTACCTCTCGCGAAGATCGGCGCGGCCCACGAGGGTGGTCCACGCTCGAGGGTCCGATGCTGCGCCTCAGCGCCGGACCCCCTTGAAAATGATGGCGCCTGCCGCTCGCGCGGCGGGCGGTTCAGGCGGCCGCGACCCAGAGTTCGGGGACGAAGCCGTAACCGGCCCCGTCCCGGGCGACGTAGCCCAGGGCGGGAAACTCGAGATGGCCGCCGGCGATGAAGCTGCGGTCGGCGGCGACTTCGTCGAGGACGCGGCGGCGGGTCGCCCGCGCCGCGTCGACGTCGACGTCGAACACCATGCCGGCCTCGGGCCGCTTGAACTGGATCGCCGGCAGGTGGACGGTGTCGGCCCACATGAACAGGGACCGGTCGCCCGAGACGATGCGGTAGCCGGAATGACCCGGCGTGTGGCCGGGCAGCGGCACCAGGGTGATCCCCGGCGCGACCTCGCCGCCGGTGACCGTCCGCATCCGGCCGGAATAGGGGGACGTCGCCTTGGCGGCGTTCTCGAAATACGGCTTGGCCGCGTCGGGCGCCCGGGACAGGGCGCCGTCGCCGAGCCAGTGCGCGGCCTCGCCGACGTGCAGCACGAGTTCGGCGTTGGCGAACGCGGCCGATCCATCGGCGGTGATGAGGCCGCCGGCGTGATCGGGATGGAGGTGGGTCAGCAGCACCGTGCCGATCTCGTCGGCCCGGACACCCGCGGCGGCCAGGGCCGCCGGAACGCGCCCGAGGGTGTCGCCACCGAAATGCCCCATGCCGGAATCGATGAGCAGCGGGGTGCGGCCGGGGCCGGTGATGAGGAACGCGTTGAGGGTGATGCGCGGATCGCGCGCGCGAAAGCCGGCGGCCTGAAGCGCGCCGGCCTCGTCCTTCTCGATGCCGACGACGAGATCGAGCGACCCCGGAAGGTAGCCGTCGTTCAGCACCGTGACCGTCAGGTCACCCAAGGTCCACCGCAGCACACCCGGAAGCGGATTCGAACCATCCAACACACGCGTCTCCGTACACACATCCACAACCGGACGGGCCGGGTCCTCTCGGACCGGCCCGTCCGGGATCGCCGGGTCAGACGCGCCGACGCTTGCGCGGGCGGCAGCCGTTGTGGGGGATCGACGTCACGTCGCGGATCGACGTCACGGTGAAGCCGGCGGCCTGGAGGGCGCGCAGAGCCGATTCACGGCCGGAGCCGGGACCGGAGACCTCGACCTCGAGGGTGCGCATGCCGTGCTCGGCGGCCTTGCGGGCGGCGTCCTCGGCGGCGACCTGGGCGGCGTAGGGCGTCGACTTGCGCGAGCCCTTGAAGCCCATGGCGCCGGCGGACGACCACGAGATGGTGTTGCCCTGGGCGTCGGTGATGGTGACCATCGTGTTGTTGAACGACGCGTTCACGTGCGCGACGCCCGAGACGATGTTCTTGCGTTCGCGGCGACGAACGCGGGTTGCTTCCTTGGCCATCTTGGTTCTCGTCCTTCAAGCGCGCCCGTCATGCCAGGCGCTCGGGATTTTTTGGGAGTTTGGCGGCGCGGCTTTGGAAGACCGAGCCACCACACCGGGCCTCCGTGAGGGGCACCCGGCACGACGGTGAGGAGGCCGAGCGAAGCACGGCCTCCCGAAGACAAAAAATTACTTCTTCTTGCCGGCGATGGGCTTGGACTTGCCCTTGCGGGTGCGGGCGTTGGTGTGCGTGCGCTGGCCGCGGACCGGCAGGTTGCGGCGATGGCGCAGGCCACGGTAGCAGCCCAGATCCATCAGGCGCTTGATGTTCATGGAGACTTCGCGGCGCAGGTCGCCCTCGACGAGGTAGTCGCGGTCGATGGTCTCGCGGATCGACAGCACCTCGGCGTCGGTGAGCTGGTTCACGCGGCGCTCGGCCGGGATGCCGACCTTCTCGGCGATCTCCTCGGCCTTCTTGGCGCCGATGCCGTGGATGTACTGGAGCGCGATGACGACGCGCTTGTTGGTCGGGATGTTAACGCCAGCGATACGGGCCAAGGTCTTCTCCATGAGGGCGACGGACCCGATCGGTCCGGCCCGGGTTGTCTTGATACGCGTCCGGTGGAGACCGGCCCCTGCGTACCGTCCAAAACGACAAAGCGGCCCGCAGCAGCCTCTGGCGAGGCGACCCGGACCCGATCCGTCTGAACGAAGACCGGCCCACTAGCGCGGACCGGTCCCGGTGTCAATCCATCGGTGACAAATCGACGGGCGCCCGGAGGCGTCCCGGCGTCAGGACGCCGTCGTCTCGACGTGGCGCTCCAGGGTCTTCATCAGGGCCGCGGTGACGTCGTCGACGGGCTGCATGCCGTCGAGGGTCTCCAGCATGCCGAGGCTGGCGTAGTAGGCCGAGAGCGGCGCCGTCAGGGCGCGGTAGGCCTCGAACCGGGTCTTGAACACCTCGGGGGTGTCGTCCTTGCGCACGGGCTCGCCCCGGGCGGCGGTCTCGGCGGCGCGCTTGGCGATGCGGCCCACCAGGGCGTTCTCGTCGACGACGAACTCGATGACGGTGTCGAGGGCGAGGTTCTTGTCCTGCAACATCCGGTCGAGGGCGGCGGCCTGCTCGACGGTGCGGGGGAAGCCGTCGAGGATGAAGCCGTTGCGGGCGTCCGGCTCCTCGATCCGGTCGGCGACGATGCCAACCACCACGGCGTCGGGCACGAGGCCGCCGCTCTCCATGATCGCCTTGGCCTCCAGGCCCACGGGCGTCCCGGCGGCCACGGCCGCGCGCAGCATGTCCCCGGTGGAAAGCTGCGGAATGCCGAAACGCTCGACGATGCGGGCGGACTGCGTTCCCTTACCCGCTCCCGGCGGTCCGAGCAGAATGATCCGCATGGCGTCGTTTCCTCGAGTCCGTTCTTCTTGGGGACCGGCGGCCCCGGGCGGGGCGCCGCTGCTGGTTGGGCTCGGCCGGTTCGGGCTGGGCCAAAGCCGGCCTCGCCCGACCCGGTCTCAGCGACGCCGGGTGGCGCCGCGCAGCTTGGCCTTCTTGACGAGGCCTTCGTACTGGTGGGCCATCAGGTGTCCGTGGATCTGCGCCACCGTGTCCATCGTCACGGAGACGACGATGAGGAGCGAGGTGCCGCCGAACCCGATGCTGGCCGAAGAGTACGACGCCAGGATTTCCGGCACCAGACAGACGAAGGTCAGATACAGGGCGCCGATGAGGGTGATGCGGGTCAGCACCTTGTCGATGAACGCGGCGGTGCGCTCGCCCGGGCGGATGCCGGGGATGAAGCCGCCATGCTTCTTGAGGTTGTCCGCCGTCTCCTCGGGGTTGAACACCACCGCCGTGTAGAAGAACGCGAAGAAGATGATCAGGGCCGCGTAGAGCACCATGTAGAGCGGCCGGCCGTGGCCGATATAGGTCGTGATCGTGGCCAGGATGCCGGTGCCGCCGTTGTTGGCGGAGAAGCTCGCCACGGTGGCGGGCAGGAGCAGGAGCGACGAGGCGAAGATCGGCGGGATCACGCCGGCGGTGTTGAGCTTCAGCGGCAGGAACGAGGTCTGGCCCTCGTACATCTTATTGCCGACCTGGCGCTTGGGGTAGTTGATCAGGAGCCGGCGCTGGGCACGCTCCATGAACACGATGAAGTACACCAGGGCGATGGCGGCGATGCCCATGCCGAGGATGACGGCGGACGAGAGCGCGCCCGTGCGGCTCAGCTCCAGGGCGCCGACGATGGCGACGGGCAGGTGGGCGACGATACCGGCGAAGATGATGAGCGACGAGCCGTTGCCGATGCCGCGCGAGGTGATCTGCTCGCCGATCCACATGAGGAACAGGGTGCCGCCGGTGAGGGTGATCACCGTGGACAGGATGAAGAACGGGCCGGGCTCGATGGCCGCGCTCGAACTCTGCAGGCCGAAGGCGATGCCCCAGCTCTGGACCAGGGCCAGCACCACCGTGAGGTAGCGGGTGTACTGGTTGATGACCTTGCGGCCGGACTCGCCTTCCTTCTTCAGGGCCTCGAGGGTCGGGATGACCGAGGTCAGAAGCTGGATGATGATCGAGGCCGAGATGTACGGCATGATGTTGAGGGCGAAGATCGCCATGCGCTCGACGGCACCGCCGGAGAACATGTTGAACAGCCCGAGGACGCCGCCGGCCTGTTGCTGGAAGTTGCGGGCGAACTGCTCCGGATCGATGCCGGGGATCGGGATGTAGGTGCCGAGGCGGAACACGATCAGCGCACCCAGGGTGAACCAGATGCGCTTCTTGAGCTCGTCGGCCTTGGCGATGGCCCCGAAGTTGAGGTTCGCGGCAAGCTGCTCGGCGGCTGAGGCCATGGCACCGGTTCCTGAGTATCTTTGTCGTGCGGGAGCGACGGGCTTCCCAAAAAACTGAAACGGCGGCCACGCGCAGGTCGCACGGGCCGCCGCTCAGGGCTTCGACTTAAAGTCGGATCGCCGTCTACGCAACCACGCGGGCGGGCTTGCCACGGGTGGACACGCCGTCGCCGTAGGTCACGGTGACGGTGCCGCCGATCTTCTCGACGGCTTCGATGGCCGACTTCGACGCGCGGGTCACCTCGAAGGAGACCTTCGCGGTCAGCTCGCCGACGCCGAGGAGCTTGACGCCGTCGCGGGCCCGGGCGCAGACGCCGGCCGCGATCAGGGTCTCGACGGTGACGACGGCACCGGCTTCGAGGCGACCGGCATCCAACGCCTGCTGGACGCGGCCGAGGTTCACCTCGTTCAGGTCCGTCGAGTACAGGTTGTTGAAGCCGCGCTTCGGGAGGCGACGATGCAGCGGCATCTGACCGCCCTCGAAGCCCTTGATGGACACGCCGGTCCGGGCCTTCTGGCCCTTGACGCCGCGTCCGGCGGTCTTGCCCTTGCCGGAGCCGATGCCCCGGCCGACGCGCATCCGGTTCTTGGTTGCGCCGGGATTGTCGTGGAGTTCATTCAGTTTCATGATGCCCTCCCTCAGGCCGCGTCGCCAAGGACGCGCACGAGGTGCTGCACCTTGCGGATCATGCCGCGCACGGAGGGGGTATCCTCCAGCTCGGAGACCCGGTGCAGCTTGTTGAGCTTAAGGCCGATCAGCGTCGCACGCTGGTCGCCCTCGCGGCGGATCGGCGAGCCGATCTGCTCGATGCGGACGGTCTTCTGTGCCATCTGACCCTCCCTCAAGCCACTGCGGCTTCGGACAAGTCGGACGGATCGGCGTCACGACGGCGGGCCTGGAGCGCCGAGACCTTGAGACCGCGACGGGCCGCGACGGAGCGCGGGCTGTCCTCGTTCTTCAGGGCGTCGAAGGTGGCGCGCACGAGGTTGTAGGGGTTCGACGAACCGAGGCTCTTCGCCACCACGTCCTGCATGCCGAGCGTCTCGAAGACGGCGCGCATGGGGCCGCCGGCGATGATGCCGGTGCCCTGGGGGGCGGCGCGCAGGATGACCTTGCCGGCGCCGTGACGTCCCTGGACGTCGTGGTGCAGGGTCCGTCCCTCGCGGAGCGCCACGCGGACGAGGCCGCGCTTGGCGGCTTCGGTGGCCTTGCGGATGGCTTCCGGCACTTCGCGGGCCTTGCCGTGGCCGAAGCCGACGCGGCCCTTCTGGTCGCCGACGACCACGAGGGCGGCGAAGCCGAAGCGGCGTCCGCCCTTCACGACCTTGGCGACGCGGTTGATGTGGACGAGCTTGTCCACGAACTCGCTGTCGCGCTCCTCACGGTCGTCGCGGCGGCCGCGGCCCCCGCCTTCACGTTCACGTGCCATGTTTACACTTCCATCTCACTGGCGCGGGCGGCGGGCCCGCTCGCTTGATTCGTCATGAACGAGGGGACGGCGCACCGTCCCCTCCCCGCCGGTCCTAGAACTCGAGGCCACCCTCGCGGGCGGCGTCGGCGAGCGCCTTGACGCGCCCGTGGTAGAGGTAGCCCGAGCGATCGAAGATCACCTTGGTGACGCCGGCCGCCTTGGCGCGCTCGGCGACGAGCTTGCCGACAGCCTGGGCCGCCGCCACGTCCGCGCCGGTCTTGAGACCGCCGCGGAGATCCTTCTCGATGCTGGACGCCGAGGCGAGCGTGGTGCCCGCCGCGTCGTCGATGACCTGAACGTAGATCTGCTTCGAGGAACGGAACACCGAGAGTCTCGGACGTCCGTTGGCCGCCGCCCGCAGCGCGCGGCGCACACGCGCCTTGCGGCGGTCGAGTGCATCGATTTTGCGTGACATGTTGGCCGGCCCTTACTTCTTCTTGCCTTCCTTGCGGAAGATGAACTCACCCGCGTACTTCACGCCCTTGCCCTTGTAGGGCTCGGGGGAGCGGTATTCGCGGATCTCGGCCGCCACCTGACCGACCACCTGCCGGTCGATGCCGGAGACGACGATCTCGGTGGGCTTCGGCACGGCGATGGTGATCCCCGCGGGGATCTCGTATTCCACGTCGTGGCTGTAGCCGAGGGAGAGCTTCAGCGCCTTGCCGGCCATGGCGGCACGATAGCCGACGCCGGTGATCTCGAGCTTCTTCTCGAAGCCCTTGGAGACGCCCTCGACCAGGTTCGCCACCTGGGCACGGGAGGTGCCCCACAGCGAGCGAGCCTGCTTGGTCTGGTTCCGGGGCTGCACCGAGACGGCACCGTCCTCGAACTTCACGTCGACCACGCTGGGGACGACGAACTGGAGCTCACCCTTGGAGCCCTTCATTGTTACCGTTTGACCGGTCACCGTGGCCGTCACACCGGACGGGACGGGAACGGGCTTCTTGCCTACGCGAGACATCGCCTTATTCCTCCAAGTCCGAGATCAGAACACCTTGCAGAGCACTTCACCGCCGACGTTGCGCTCGCGCGCCTCGTGGTCGGCCATGACGCCCTGCGGGGTGGACACGATGGTGACGCCGAGACCGTCGGCGACGCGCGGCAGCTCGCCCACGGACGAGTAGACGCGGCGGCCGGGCTTCGACACGCGCTGGATCGAGCGGATGACGGGCTGGCCGTCGTAGTACTTCAGCTCGATGGCGAACTCGGTGCGGCCGTTGCCGTAATCCGTGGTCGCGTAATCGCGGATGTAGCCCTCGGACTTCAGGACGTCGAGGACGCTGGCGCGCAGACGCGAACCGGGCGTCTGGACGACGTTGCGGCGGCGCTGCTGACCGTTGCGGATGCGGGTGAGCATGTCACCCACGGGATCGTTGACCATGGTGGTTGCTCCTTACCAGCTCGACTTGACGAGACCGGGGATCAGACCCTGGTTGCCGAGTTCGCGCAGCGCGATGCGCGAGATGCCCATCTTGCGATAGAAGGCACGCGGACGGCCGGTCATGCCGCAGCGGTTGCGGACGCGGGTGGGCGACGAGTTGCGGGGCAGTTCCGCGAGCTTGAGGCGCGCCTCGAAGCGCTCCTCCATCTCGAGGGACTGGTCGTTCGCCGTGGCAAGCAAGGCCTTGCGCTTGGGAGCATAGAGCTTGACCAGCGCTTCGCGGTGCTTGTTCTTCTCGATGGAGCTTTTCTTTGCCATTTCTCTCTCCGGTGTCCGCGTATGAGACCTAGACGGGTCTCACTGCCGGAACGGGAATCGGAACTGCGAGAGGAGCGCGCGCGCCTCCGCGTCGGTGCGGGCCGTCGTCTGGATGACGATGTCCATGCCCCAGGTGGCCTCGGCCTTGTCGTACGAGATCTCCGGGAACACGAGGTGCTCCTTGAGGCCGAGGGCGTAGTTGCCGTTGCCGTCGAACGAGCGCGGGTTCAGGCCGCGGAAGTCACGCACGCGGGGAAGCGCGATGGTGATCAGGCGGTCCATGAACTCGTACATGCGCTGGCGGCGAAGGGTCACCTTGCAGCCGATGGGCATGCCTTCGCGGACCTTGAAGGTCGCGATGGCCTTGCGAGCCTTGGTGATGACGGGCTTCTGGCCGGCGATGAGGGCCAGGTCGCCGGCGGCGATGGAGGCCTTCTTCGAATCGGCGGTGGACTCGCCCACACCCATGTTGATGACGATCTTGGAGACCGTCGGAACCTGCATCGGGTTGGCGTAGCCGAACTCTTCGATCAGCTTCTGACGAACGACCTCGTCATAGTGCTTGCGCAGGCGCGGGACGTAATCGTCCTTGTTTGCCTCAGCCATCGATCTGATCCCCCGTGGTCTTGGCGAAGCGAACCTTGCGTCCGTCTTCGAGGATGCGGAAACCCACGCGAGTCGGCTTGCCGTTCGCGTCCTGCAACGCGAGATTCGAGAGCTGGATCGCAGCTTCCTTGGAGACGATACCGCCTTCCTGGTTCTGCGTCTGCTTCTGGTGCTTCTTGACCAGGTTGATCCCACGCACGAAGGCGCGGTCTTCCTTGGGGAGCACCTGGGTGACCTCGCCGGAGCGACCCTTGTCGCGACCGGTGAGAACGACGACCGTGTCGCCCTTCTTGACCTTAGCGGCCATTACAGCACCTCCGGCGCGAGCGAGATGATCTTCATGTGGTTGCGGGCGCGAAGCTCGCGCGGCACCGGTCCGAAGATGCGGGTGCCGATGGGCTCCTTCTGATTGTTGATCAGAACGGCGGCGTTCTTGTCGAAGCGGATCACCGAACCGTCGGGACGCTTCACTTCCTTGGCCGTGCGCACCACGACCGCCTTCATGACGTCGCCCTTCTTCACGCGACCCCGGGGAATCGCTTCCTTGACCGAGACCACGATGATGTCGCCGACGCCGGCATACTTACGCTTCGACCCGCCCAGAACCTTGATGCACATCACACGGCGTGCACCCGAGTTGTCGGCGACGTCCAGATTCGTCTGCATCTGGATCACGGGCAGTGACCTTTCTTTGTTTCAGGCGGGTTTCCGCACGCGGACGGTATTGTCCGGCGGACGACGCCTGAGGGGGATCTGATGTCCCCGGCTCATATGAAGCACCGCGCAATCGGTGCTCTCACACCGGCGCGGTCACCGCGTTCGAAGGATGCGAACACCCTTCTCAACTGTCGCGAAGGCATGCCCACTACACCGGGCGGCGGCGATGCGCAAGGAAAAACGGCCGGGGGATCGTTTCAGGTCCCAGCCGACACGTCGACGGTGCACGCCAGCGCGAGACCGACAGGGAAGAAGCGCGCCGCTTCTTCCGTTTCGAATCCCCGCCCTCCTCGCCGACGCCCACCCCGTTTCGCCAGAAGGCCACCGAGGCGCGCCACACGGGAGTACGGCACGGCGTCGGCGTGCTAGGCGGCGTCCGGAGCCGCAACGGGAACCGCCGTCAATCTGATCTGCAACGCCCCCAGGGCGCGGAAGACCGTATCGAGGCTCGGATTACCCTCCTCGGATAGGGCCTTGTAGAGCCCTTCGCGAGACAGACCCGCATCGCGCGCCACGGCCGTCATGCTGCGTGATCGCGCAACGACGCCGAGAGCCCGCCGGAACTCGGTCGCGTCGCCATCCTCCAGGGCCAAAGCGAGGTAGGCCGCCGCCGCCTCGGGCGTATCGAGATAGTCGGCCACGTCGAAGGCCGTCGTTCCCGTCGTTGCGATGGGGGTCTCGTGCATGGTGGCCTCCTCAAAGGTTCGCCGCCAGAGCCTTGGCCCGGGCGACGTCGCGGACCTGGGAATCCTTGTCCCCGCCACAGAGCAGAACCACGATCCGGCCCTTGGAACGCTCGATGAAGTAAACTCGGTAGCCCGGACCAACGTTGATCTTCATCTCGCTCACACCGCTGCCGACAGGCTCGACACGCCCGGGATTGCCGTGCGCCAGCCGGTCGATCCGCTGCAGGATACGGAGCCGTCCGGCCAAGTCCCGCAGACCTCGAATCCATCGGTCGAACTCGTCGGTCTTCTCGATCCGCATGGTGAAATGTAATCCATGGATTACGGATCTGCCAGATGCAGGGCCCGTCTCAACCTACGACGGGGGGCATGGCGACATCGAACCGAGCTGCCGTCAAACACAAAAAAAACGGGCGCAGAATCCTGCGCCCGTTTCTCAAGGTTGGTCCAGTTGGAACGCTCACGCCTCGGCGGCGGGAGCCTCCGACGTGGCGCCGGAGACCAGCTGCCAGGTCTTGGTCTTCGAGAACGGACGGCACTCCTCGATCGACACGGTCTGGCCGACCTTGGCGACGTTGGTCTCGTCGTGGGCGTGGTAGTTCTTCGAGCGACGGACGGTCTTCTTCATCACCGGGTGGGTGAAGCGACGCTCCACCTTCACGACGATGGTCTTCTCGCCCTTGTCGCTGACGACGACGCCCTGCAATACGCGCTTCGGCATGGTGTACTCCTCAGGCCTGCGCGGACTTCAGCGTCTTCTGACGCTGGAGCGTACGGACGCGGGCGATATCGCGGCGGACTTCACGGACGCGCGCGACGTTCTCGAGCTGGCCGGTGGCGCCCTGGAAGCGCAGGTTGAACTGCTCCTTCTTCAGGCTGAGCAACTCGTCGGTCAGCTGATCGGGCGACAGGGCGGCGAGATCCGACTGTCTCTGTGACGACTTCATGATCCCCTCCCCTCAGTCAGCGATGCGCTGAACGACGCGCGTGCGGATCGGAAGCTTGGCCGCGCCGAGGCGCAGGGCCTCCTTCGCGACGTCTTCGGCCACGCCGTCGACTTCGAACATGATACGACCGGGATGCACGCGGGCAGCCCAGAATTCGGGAGCACCCTTACCGGAGCCCATGCGGACTTCGGTGGGCTTGGCCGTGACCGGAACGTCCGGAAAGATCCGAATCCAGACGCGGCCCTGGCGCTTCATCTCGCGGGTGATCGCGCGGCGGGCCGCCTCGATCTGCCGCGCGGTGATGCGCTCGGGTTCGATGGCCTTCAGGCCGAAGGTCCCGAAGTTGAGGTCGAAGCCGCCCTTGGCCGCACCGTGGATGCGACCCTTGAACTGCTTACGGAACCTGGTCTTCTTGGGTTGCAACATGGCAGCCTCTCAACACCTTTCTAGGGCGACGGGGTCACGAACACGCCGTCAGGCGTGCTCGCGCCGGCCGCGCTCGCGGCCACCCTCGCCATCGCGCTCGCGACGGCCGCCCGAACGGCCACCCTCTTCCTGCGCCTTCTTATCCTGTGCCATCGGGTCGTGCTCGAGGATCTCGCCCTTGAACACCCAGACCTTGATCCCGCACGTCCCGTAGGTCGTGAAGGCGGTGGCGACACCGTAATCGACATCGGCCCGGAGGGTATGCAGGGGCACGCGGCCCTCGCGGTACCACTCCTGACGGGCGATCTCGGCACCGCCGAGACGACCGGAGCAGTTGATCCGGATGCCCTCGGCGCCGAGGCGCATGGCCGACTGCACGGCGCGCTTCATGGCGCGACGGAAGGCGACACGGCGCTCGAGCTGCTGGGCGATCGAGTCGGCCACCAGGGTGGCGTCGATCTCGGGCTTGCGCACCTCGACGATGTTGATGGTCACGTCGGCCTTGGTCAGGGTGCCGACGAGCTTGCGCAGCTTCTCGATGTCCGCGCCCTTCTTGCCGATCACCACGCCCGGACGACCCGAGTGGATGGTGACGCGGCACTTCCGGTGCGGACGCTCGATGACGATCTTCGAGACGGCAGCCTGCTTGAGCTGCTTCATGAGGGCGGCGCGGATGGCGACGTCCTCGTGCATGAGCTTGGCGTATTCACCCTTCTGGGCGAACCAGCGGGAGTCCCAGGTCCGGTTGATACCGAGCCGCAGACCGATCGGATTGACTTTCTGGCCCATCAGGTCCTCCTCACGCCGCTTCGGCGGTCGGGACTTCGCGCACCACGATGGTGAGGTTCGCGAAGGGCTTCAGGATGCGGGCGCCGCGGCCGCGGGCCCGAGCGTGGAAGCGCTTGAGCACGAGGGCCTTGCCGACGAACGCCTGGGCGACGATGAGGTCATCGACGTCCAGATTGTGGTTGTTCTCGGCGTTGGCGATGGCGCTCTCGAGGCACTTCTTGACCTCGCGGGCGATCCGCTTGCGGGAGAATTCGAGATCGGCGAGGGCCGACTCGACCTTCTTGCCGCGAATGAGCTGCGCGACGAGATTGAGCTTCTGCGGGCTGACGCGCAGCATGCGCGCGACGGCCTGAGCCTCGTTCTCGGGGAGCGCGCGGGGAGTGGCGGGCTTGCCCATGTTCAGCGCCTCTTCGACTTCTTGTCGGCCGCGTGACCGTGGAAGGTCCGCGTCGGCGAGAACTCGCCGAACTTGTGGCCGACCATTTCCTCGGACACGTAGACCGGGATGTGCTTCTGCCCGTTGTGCACACCGAAGGTGAGCCCGACGAACTGCGGCAGGATCGTGGAGCGGCGGCTCCAGATCTTGATGACTTCGTTGCGGCTGGATCCGCGCGCGGTCTCAGCCTTCTTGAGGAGGTAGCCGTCGATGAACGGCCCCTTCCAGAGCGAGCGTGCCATGATGGTTACTTCTTGCGGTTGTGACGGCTGGACAGGATGAAGACGTCGGTCCGCTTGTTCGAGCGGGTCTTCTTCCCCTTCGTGGGAACGCCCCAGGGGGTGACCGGGTTACGGCCGCCCGAGGTGCGTCCCTCACCGCCGCCGTGCGGGTGATCGACCGGGTTCATGGCGACGCCGCGGACGTGCGGGCGCTTGCCGAGCCAGCGATTGCGGCCCGCCTTGCCGAGCGAGATGTTCATGTGGTCCGGGTTCGACACCGCGCCGACGCTGGCGAAGCACTGACCGTGGACCAGGCGCTGCTCGCCCGAGTTCAGGCGCAGGGTGACGTAACCCTGGTCGCGCCCGACGATCTGGGCGTAGTTGCCGGCGGAGCGGGCGATGGCGCCGCCCTTGCCGATCTTCAGCTCGACATTGTGCACGATGGTGCCGACGGGCATGTTGCCGACGGGACCGGCATTGCCCGGCTTGATGTCGACCTGCTCGGCCGCGATCACCTTGTCACCCGGCGACAGACGCTGGGGCGCGATGATGTAGCTCTGCGTGCCGTCCGGGAACGCGATCAGCGCGATGAACGCCGTGCGGTTCGGATCGTACTCGATCCGCTCGACGGTGGCGCTCACGCCCATCTGCATGCGACGCTTGAAGTCGACATTGCGCAGGGTGCGCTTGTGACCGCCGCCGCGGAAGCGGACGGTGATGCGGCCGAGGTTGTTGCGGCCGCCGGACGACGACTTGCCCTCGGTGAGCTTCTTGACCGGCTTGCCCTTGTAGAGCTCACGGCGGTCGACGAGCACGAGCTGGCGAAGGCTCGGCGTGACCGGTTTGAATGTCTTCAAGGCCATCGGTGGTAATCCTTAACCCGACTTGTCTCAGAGGCCGGTCGTGACATCGATCGTTTCACCCTCGGCGAGGGTCACGATCGCTTTTTTCACGTCCGAACGCTGTCCGCGAAGCCCGCGGAAAATCTTCTTCTTGCCCTTGGTCACGAGCGTGTTCACGCCCGTCACCTTGACGTCGAACAGCTTCTCGACCGCTTCCTTGATCTGCGGTTTCGTCGCCTTCGGGGCAACCCGGAAAACGACCTTGTTCTGTTCGGTGAGGTTCGTCGCCTTCTCGGTGATGACCGGGGAGACGATGATGTCGTAGTGGCGCGGATCGGCACTCATTTGAAACGCGCCTCCAGCGCATCGATCGCTGCGCGCGTCAGCACGAGCTTGTCGCGGCGCAGGATGTCGTAGACGTTGATGCCCTGGATCGGAAGCACGTCGATCATCGGGATGTTCCGGGCGGCGCGACCGAAGTTTACGTCGACCTCGGACCCGCTGATGAACAGCGCGCTCGACAGACCCATTTTCTCGAAGCGGGCGGCGAGGTTCTTGGTCTTGCCGTCCTCGAGCTTCACGTCGTCGATGACGATGAGGGTGGAGTCCTTCACCTTCGCCGACAGGGCGTGCTTGAGGGCGAGCGCGCGGACCTTCTTGGGCAGGTCGTGGGCATGGGAGCGCACGACCGGACCGAAGGCCCTACCACCGCCGCGGAACTGCGGAGCGGAGGCGGCGCCGTGACGGGCGTTGCCGGTACCCTTCTGCTTGTACAGCTTCTTGCGGGTCCGGTTGACGTCCGAGCGGTTCTTGACCGCATGGGTGCCGGCCTGGCGCTTGGCGAGCTGCCAACGCACCATGCGCTGCAGCAGGTCCACGCGGGGCTCGAGGCCGAAGATGGTCTCGTCGAGCTCGACGGAACCGGCTCCAGCGCCGTCGAGGGTGGTGATATCGAGCTTCATCACGCGTTCTCCTCGGAAGCGGGAGCCTCGGGAGCCGGGGCGTCGGAGACGGGCGCGGCGCCCAGCTCACGGAACTTGCCAGGCTGCGGAACGTCCGCGGGGAGCTTGCGCTTCACCGCGTCGCGGATCTGGATCCAGCCGCCGGCGACGCCGGGAACCGCACCTTCGACCAGGATCAGGCCGCGCTCGACGTCCGTGCGGACGACGCGCAGGTTCTGGGTCGTGACCCGATCGACACCCATGTGACCGGGCATCTTCTTGTTCTTGAAGGTCTTGCCCGGGTCCTGACGGCCGCCGGTCGAACCGATGGAGCGGTGCGACACGGACACGCCGTGGGTGGCGCGCAGACCGCCGAAGTTCCAGCGCTTCATGCCGCCGGCGAACCCCTTACCCGTGGTGGTGCCCGTCACGTCGACGAACTGGCCCGGGATGAAGTGATCGGCGGTGATCTCAGCGCCGACCGGGATCAGCTTGTCCTCGGACACGCGGAACTCGGCGAGCTTCTGCTTGGGCTCGACCTTGGCGACCGCGAACCGGCCGCGCTCGGCAGCCGACACGTTCTTCACCTTGGCCTTGCCGACGCCGACCTGAAGGGCGACGTAGCCGTTCTTCTCGACGGTACGGTGGGCAACCACCTGGCATTGATCGATTTTAAGCACTGTGACCGGGACATGTTCGCCTGCATCCGTAAAGATGCGGGTCATGCCGACCTTCTGTGCGATGACGCCTGAGCGCATAGGTGTCTCCCCTCGCGCGATTTACGGTAAGCTCTAAATCCCCGCGGGACTTAGAGCTTGATCTCCACGTCCACGCCGGCGGCGAGGTCGAGCTTCATCAGCGCGTCCACGGTCTGCGGCGTCGGATCGACGATATCGAGGACGCGCTTGTGGGTGCGCATCTCGAACTGCTCGCGCGACTTCTTGTCGATGTGCGGCGAGCGGTTGACGGTGAACTTCTCGATATGCGTCGGCAGCGGGATCGGACCACGGATGGTGGCGCCGGTGCGCTTGGCCGTCGAGACGATCTCGCGGGTCGATGCATCGAGAATCCGATGATCGAACGCCTTGAGGCGGATGCGAATATTCTGACCGTTCATGACCTGAAACCTTGGCGGGACGAGGATGGGGCGGGCGCGAGGACCCGCCCCTCTGTCGTTCCCTGCAGACGTGACCGTTGACGGAAGACTACTCGTTGATGGCGGCGACGACGCCGGCGCCGACGGTGCGTCCGCCTTCACGGATGGCGAAGCGCAGCTTCTCTTCCATGGCGACGGGCACGATGAGGGTGACGTCCATGGTCACGCTGTCGCCCGGCATCACCATCTCGGTGCCCTCGGGGAGGACGCACACGCCGGTCACGTCCGTGGTGCGGAAGTAGAATTGCGGGCGGTAGTTGGTGAAGAACGGGGTGTGGCGGCCGCCCTCTTCCTTGGTGAGGATGTAGGCCTCGGCCTTGAACTTGGTGTGGGGCTTGACCGAGCCGGGCTTGCACACGACCTGGCCGCGCTCGACGTCCTCGCGCTTGGTGCCGCGCAGGAGCACGCCGACGTTGTCGCCGGCCTGGCCCTGGTCGAGGAGCTTGCGGAACATCTCGACGCCCGTGACCGTGGTGGTCTGGGTGTCGCGGATGCCGACGATCTCCACGGTCTCGCCGACCTTGACGATGCCGCGCTCGACGCGACCCGTCACCACCGTGCCGCGGCCCGAGATCGAGAACACGTCCTCGATGGGCATCAGGAACGGCTTGTCGATGGGACGCTCCGGCTGCGGGATGTAGTCGTCCACGGTCTTCATCAGGGCGATGACGGCGTCGTGGCCGACCTTGGCGTCGCCGTTGTCGAGGGCGACCTTGGCCGAACCCTTGGTGATCGGGATGTCGTCGCCGGGGAAGTCGTACTTGGAGAGGAGCTCGCGCACCTCCATCTCGACGAGCTCGAGGAGCTCCTCGTCGTCGACGAGGTCGACCTTGTTGAGGAACACGACGAGGGCCGGCACGCCGACCTGGCGGGCGAGCAGGATGTGCTCGCGGGTCTGCGGCATCGGGCCGTCGGCAGCCGACACCACCAGGATCGCGCCGTCCATCTGGGCGGCACCCGTGATCATGTTCTTCACGTAGTCGGCGTGGCCGGGGCAGTCGACGTGGGCGTAGTGGCGGTTGGCGGTCTCGTACTCGACGTGGGCCGTCGAGATGGTGATGCCGCGGGCCTTCTCCTCCGGCGCCTTGTCGATCTGGTCGTAGGCCGTGAACGTCGCCCCGCCCGTCTCGGCCAGGACCTTCGTGATCGCCGCCGTCAGCGACGTCTTGCCGTGGTCCACGTGACCGATCGTGCCGATGTTGCAGTGCGGCTTCGTACGAGCGAATTTCTCTTTGGCCATCGTAGCCTCCGTCTATCTCAGTGTTTCAGGTGATGCTGCTGCGGTCCGGAAAAGGCGGGAAGCCTTAAGCGTACTTCGCGACGACCTTCTCGGCCTCGCCGCGCGGCACCTCTTCGTAATGGTCGAACTGCATCGTGAAGTTGGCGCGTCCCTGGGAGAAGGAGCGCAGCTGGTTCACGTAGCCGAACATGTTGGCGAGCGGCACCATCGCGTTGATGACGTTCGCGTTGCCGCGCATGTCCTGGCCCTGGATCTGGCCGCGACGGGAGTTCAGATCGCCGATCACCGAACCGGTATACTCTTCCGGCGAGACGACCTCGACCTTCATCACCGGCTCGAGCAGGACCGATCCACCCTTCTGGAGGGCTTCACGGAGGGCTGCCCGCGACGCGATCTCGAAGGCCAGGGCCGACGAATCGACGTCGTGGTAGGCGCCGTCGATGAGCTCGACCTTGATGTCCACCACGGGGAAGCCCGCAAGGATACCGGCGCCGAGCACCGAGTTGAGGCCCTTCTCGACGCCCGGGATGTACTCCTTGGGCACCGTGCCGCCGATGATCTTCGAGGAGAACTCGAAGCCCTTGCCGGGCTCGTTGGGCTCCACGACGAACTTCACCCGGGCGAACTGACCGGTACCGCCGGTCTGCTTCTTGTGGGTGTAGTCGATCTCGGTGCGCTTCGTGAGTTTCTCACGGTACGCGACCTGCGGCTGGCCGATATTCGCGTCGACCATGTAGGTGCGGCGCAGGATATCGACCTTGATGTCGAGGTGGAGCTCGCCCATCCCGCGAAGGATGGTCTGGCCCGACTCCTGATCCGTCGAGACCCGGAACGAGGGGTCCTCGGCGGCGAGCTTGGCCAGCGCGATGCCGAGCTTCTCCTGATCGGCCTTGGACTTCGGCTCGACGGCGATCTCGATGACGGGCTCGGGGAACTCCATCTTCTCGAGGATCACGGCCTTCTGCGGATCGCAGAGGGTGTCGCCCGTGCGGGTGTCCTTGAGGCCGGCCAGGGCGACGATGTCGCCCGTGAAGGCTTCCTTGACGTCCTCGCGGTTGTTGGCGTGCATGAGAAGCATGCGGCCGACACGCTCCTTCTTGTCGCGCGACGAGTTGATGACGTTGGCGCCGGACTCGGTCTTGCCCGAGTAGACCCGGCAGAACGTGATCGTGCCGACGTGCGGATCGTCCATGATCTTGAAGGCGAGCATGGAGAAGGGATCGCTGTCGGACGGGTGCCGGACGGTCTCTTCCTCGGTCTTGAAGTCGATGCCCTTGATCTCGCCGCGATCGGCGGGGGACGGCAGGTACTCGACCACGGCGTCGAGCAGGGGCTGCACGCCCTTGTTCTTGAAGGCCGAACCGCACAGCACCGGGTGGAAGGCGCGACGCTGGACGGCGGTGCGCACGAGGCGGTGCATGGTCGCGACATCGGGCTCGACGCCGTCGAGGTAGGCCGCCATGGCATCGTCGTCCATCTCGACGCAGGCCTCGACGAGCTTGATGCGGTACTCCGCAGCCTGCTCGGCGAGATCGTCGGGGATCTCGGTCTCGGCGAACTCGGCGCCGAGCTTCTCCGAGGTCCAGACGATGGCCTTCATCTTGATCAGGTCGATGACGCCCTTGAACGAGGTCTCGGCGCCGATGGGCAGCTGCAGGCACACCGGCTTGCCGGCGACGCGGTCGATGATGTCGGCCACGCACTTGAAGAAGTCGGCGCCGATCTTGTCCATCTTGTTGACGAACACGACGCGCGGCACGTCGTACTTGTCGGCTTGGCGCCAGACGGTCTCGGTCTGGGGCTCGACGCCCTGGTTGCCGTCGAGCACGCACACGGCGCCGTCGAGGACGCGGAGCGAGCGCTCCACTTCGATGGTGAAATCCACGTGGCCGGGGGTATCGATGATGTTCAGGCGCTTGTCGCGCCAGAAGCAGGTGGTCGCCGCGGAGGTGATCGTGATGCCACGCTCCTGCTCCTGCGTCATCCAATCCATCGTCGCGGCGCCGTCATGGACTTCGCCGATCTTATGGGACTTGCCGGTGTAGTAGAGGATCCGCTCGGTGGTCGTGGTCTTGCCGGCATCGATGTGAGCCATGATGCCGAAGTTGCGGTAGTCCTCGATCGCGTGCGTGCGGGGCATCGGATTGCTCCTGAAAGGGTCCGGGTCCGCTTACCAGCGGTAGTGCGAGAAGGCGCGGTTGGCTTCCGCCATCCGGTGCGTGTCTTCCCGCTTCTTCACGGCGTTGCCGCGGTTGTTGGCGGCGTCGAGGAGTTCGGCCGAGAGGCGCTCGACCATGGTGCGGTCGTTGCGGCCGCGGGCGGCCTGGATCAGCCAACGGATGGCCAGCGCCTGGCGGCGCTCGGTGCGCACCTCGACGGGGACCTGGTAGGTCGCGCCGCCGACGCGGCGGGAGCGGACCTCGATGGCCGGGGCCACGTTCTCGAGGGCGGCGCGGAACACCTCGATGGGGTTGGCACGGGCGCGGTTCTCGACGATGTCGAACGCGCCGTAGACGATCCCCTCGGCGATGGACTTCTTGCCCTCGTACATGATCGAATTCATGAACTTGGTCAGGACGATATCGCCGTACTTGGCGTCCGGGATGATTTCGCGCTTCTCGGCAGAATGGCGGCGGGACATCGCTCGCTCCGTCTATAATCTAAGATCTTGAAACCACCCCGCGCAGGCCGCCTTGAGCCCATCGGGGCCGGCGACATCCTTGCGGGGTGCGCGAATAGCTTACTTCGGACGCAGTTCTTATTTCGGACGCTTGGCGCCGTACTTGGAGCGGCGCTGCTTACGACCCTTGACGCCCTGCGTGTCGAGCACGCCGCGCAGGATGTGGTAGCGAACGCCGGGAAGATCCTTCACGCGGCCGCCGCGGATCATCACCACGGAGTGCTCCTGAAGGTTGTGACCCTCGCCCGGGATGTAACCGATGACTTCGAAGCCATTGGTCAGACGAACCTTGGCGACCTTGCGGAGCGCCGAGTTCGGCTTCTTGGGCGTCGTCGTGTAGACGCGGGTGCAGACGCCACGCTTCTGCGGGCAGGCGTCGAGCGCCGGCACCTTGTTGCGGCTCTTCTGCGCCTTGCGCGGCTGAGCGATCAGCTGGTTGATCGTCGGCATGCCAATCCTCTCGAAACGCGTCGCCTGCGTCGGCGACCGTCGAAATCCAAATCTCGTTTGGCCCGCCCCGTCGCCGCACGCGCTGTGCGATGAAACGCAAAACCGCGCCCCAGGCTGATTTCAGCCTTTGGCGCGCCGTTGCAAGCAGAGGATCACCTGCATCGAAGCAAGCGATCATGCCGGGCTGACACGTGTTCGTCTGTTGAAGTCGGATGCGTTTAGGAAGCTTGGATCCGAGCGAGACGCTCGTGGATCAGATGCTGCCTACGGCCAGCCGTTCAATGAGGGCCTGATAGAGGTGGATTCGCCCGCCGTCAACCCTTGTGTAAGGAAGCCGTTGGTTTCGCGCTCCTGGTTTTCGCAGTCGGGATCGGGCCGGTCCCCTGCCCTTTCGCCGCGTCGGTGGGCGGGGGGGCGGCCTCCGCCCGGGCGGCGAATCCCCGGGCCCCGGCGAGGAGGGCGACGATTTCGGCCTGGCGGGATGTCCCGGTCTTGCCCATCACGTGCCGGAGCTGGGTCCGCACCGTGGCGAGGGAGGTTCCGGCCGCGGCCGCGATGTGATCGAGGGTCCGGCCCTCGGCCAGACCGCGGGCGACGCGGGCCTCCGCGGGCGTGAGGTCGAACAGGCCGCCGAGGAGGTCGGCATCCGGTGCGGCGCCGCCCGTGAGCGGGGTGACGACCACGAGGGTGTGGGCATTGGCGAAGAGATCGCGCGCCATGCCGCGCATGGGAAGGACGTGGGCGACGGCGGGCGGCCGTTCGTCCAGGGCCGGGAGCGGGATCGACGAGCCGCCGGCGGCCGGGTCCTTTCGCGAGAGGACCGCCTGGAGAAGGGCGTCGGCGGCGGGCTCGTGGAAGCCGAGGCGGCCGAAGGCGCGGGGGATCACCTGGCCCTGGAGGGCGTCCAGGAGGGCGTTGGCCGCCACCACGCGCCCGCTCACGGTGAGGACGGCCGCCGGCAGTCCGATGGTCGCCAGCAGGGCGACGCTCGCGCGGATGCGCTCCAGCTCCAGGCGCGCGGCCATGAGGGCGGCGCGGCCGAGGTGGGGCCGGAGCCTGTCGAGGAACGCCTTGCCGGCCGGACCGATGGGGCCGGCGGCACGGGCCCGCTGGATGTCGAACACGCCGAGATCGCCGCTCGGCAGGAAGATGCCGGTTCCGGCGGCGTGGCCGAGGCCGCGCGGGTGGTAGAACCCGAGATAGTCGGGTTCGCGCAGGAGTTCCTCGGGGGTGTAGATTTCGGCTTCGGTGACCCAGCCGGCCCGCTTCTCGGCGAACATCCGCGCCGGGCGGGTGTTGCGGGCCGGCCAGCCTTCGCGGATCCAGTCCGTGACGATGGGGGCGGCCCCCTCGCACGCCGTCCACCGCGACACCGCCTGGTGGTTGGTCACGAACAGCATGGCGCCGATGCTGCCCGTCCTCCCGGCCATCTGCCCGAGCACCGCCGGCCACAGGTCGGGGATCAGGGCCGCTTCGTAGATCTGATCGACGAGGTCCTCGTCGGCGTGGCTCGGCATCGTCGGCATTCCCGGGTCAGGGCCTGAGTATGGCACGGCGCCGGATAAGGAAAAGGCCGCCCTGCGGCGGCCTTTTCGGATTGCGCGTCGGTGTCCGATGGACTCCCGGGGTCACTCGGCGGCGGGCGGCAGCTCGGCGAGGGGCTTGGCGCCGCTCTCGGCGGCCTTCTGCTGGAGGATCATGGCGTCGCGACGCCGCGCCACGGCGCGGATGTCGGCCGCCATGGAGCCCGTGCCGGCCGGGATGAGCGAGCCGACGATGACGTTCTCCTTCAGGCCCTCGAGGTAGTCGATCTTGCCGTTGACGGCCGCCTCCGTGAGGACGCGGGTGGTCTCCTGGAACGAGGCCGCCGAGATGAACGACTTCGTCTGCAGCGACGCCTTGGTGATGCCGAGCAGCACGGGCACGCCGACGATGGGCTTCTTGCCCTCGGCGAGCAGCTTCTCGTTCATGTCGGCGAGCTCCGTCCGGTCGATCTGGTCACCCGTGAGGATGTCCGAATCGCCGCCATCGGTGATCTCGACCTTCTGCAGCATCTGCCGGACGATGACCTCGATGTGCTTGTCGTTGATGGCCACGCCCTGGAGCCGGTAGACTTCCTGGATCTCGTTGACGAGGTAGGCGGCGAGCTCCTCCACGCCCTTGATCGCCAGGATGTCGTGCGGCGCCGGGTTGCCGTCGACGATGTAGTCGCCGAGCTCCACCACGTCCCCGTCCTGCAGGTGGATGTGCTTGCCCTTGGGGATGAGGTACTCGACGGCGTCCGAGCCGTCGTGCGGGGTCAGGGTCAGGCGACGCTTGTTCTTGTAGTCGCGTCCGAACTGGATGGTGCCGGACTTCTCGGCGATGATCGCCGCATCCTTGGGCCGACGGGCCTCGAACAGCTCCGCCACCCGCGGCAGACCGCCGGTGATGTCGCGGGTCTTGGCCGAGTCGGTGGAGACGCGGGCGAGGATGTCGCCCGCCTTCACCCGCCCGCCCGGATCGTAGCCGATGATGGCGTCGACGGGCAGGAAGTAGCGGGCGTCGGAGCCGCGCGGCAGCTTCATCGGCTTGCCGTCGGCGTCGAGCACCAGCATCGCCGGCTTGAGGTCGGCGGTGCGGGCGGTGCCGCGCCAGTCGATGACCACGCGCTTGGCGATGCCCGTCGACTCGTCGGTGGTCTCCGTGATGGACTGACCGTCGATGAGGTCCTCGTAGGCGACGATGCCGTCCGTCTCGGTGATGATCGGACGGGTGTAGGGGTCCCATTCGGCCACGCGCTGGCCGCGCTTGACCTTGTCGCCCTCGTCCACCCGCAGCTTGGCGCCGTATTGCAGGCGGTGCACCGCGCGCTCGGAGCCGTCAGACCCGACGATGACCACGGCGACGTTGCGGCCCGTGGCGATGAGGTCGCCGTCCGTGTTCCGGGCGAGCGCCCGGTTGCGGATCTTGATGGTGCCCTCGAAGCTCGACTCGATGAACGACGAATCGGCGATCTGCGCCGCACCGCCGATGTGGAAGGTGCGCATGGTGAGCTGGGTGCCCGGCTCGCCGATGGACTGGGCCGCGATGACGCCGACGGCCTCGCCCATGTTGACGGGGGTGCCGCGGGCGAGATCGCGCCCGTAGCAGGTGGCGCAGACGCCGCTGCGGGTCTGGCACACCAGCACCGAACGGATCTTCACCTCCTGGATGCCCGCCGCCTGGATGGCCGGCAGGTGCTTCTCCTCGATGGTCTCGTTGGTCTTGACGATGACCGTGCCGTCCTGGGCGACGAGGTCCTCCGCCGTGGCGCGGCCGAGGATGCGGATGGAGAGCGGGGCCACGACCTGGCCGGCATCGACGATGGCGCGCATGCGGATGCCCGAGGTCGAGCCGCAATCCACCTCGCGGATGACCGCGTCCTGGGCGACGTCGACGAGACGGCGGGTCAGGTAGCCGGAGTTCGCGGTCTTCAGCGCGGTGTCAGCCAAGCCCTTACGGGCGCCGTGGGTCGAGTTAAAGTACTCGAGCACGTCGAGGCCTTCCTTGAAGTTCGAGATGATCGGCGTCTCGATGATCTCGCCCGAGGGCTTGGCCATGAGGCCGCGCATGGCGGCGAGCTGCTTCATCTGCGCCGGCGAACCACGGGCACCGGAATGGCTCATCATGTAGATCGAGTTGATCTGCTTGTCGGCGCCGTTCTCGTCCTTCTGCACCGTGGAGATGCGCAGCATCATCTCGGCGGCGAGCTTGTCCGAGCACTTGGCCCAGGCGTCGACCACCTTGTTGTACTTCTCGCCCTGGGTGATCAGGCCGTCGTTGTACTGCTGCTCGTAGTCCTTCACCAGGGCACGGGTGTCGTCGACGATGGGCCACTTGTTGTCGGGCACCACCATGTCGTCCTTGCCGAACGAGATGCCGGCCTTGAACGCGTGGTTGAAGCCGAGCGCCATGATGCGATCACAGAAGATCACCGACTCCTTCTGACCGCAGTGGCGGTAGACGGTGTCGATCATCGACGAGATCTCCTTCTTGGTCATCAGCTTGTTGACGACGTCGAAGGGGACGTTCTTGTGCAGCGGCAGGGCGCCGGACAGGATCACGCGGCCCGGAGTGGTGTCGTAGGTCTTGGTCAGGGGTTCGCCATCGGGACCGATGCCGTTCCAGCGCCAGCGGATCTTGGTGTGGAGCTTGACGGTCTTGGCCGCGAGCGCGTGCTCGAGCTCGCCGACGTTGCCGAACACGCCCTGCATCGGGTTGGTCTTGCTCGTCGGATCGAACGCGCCGATGGCGCCCTCGGCGACGATGGAGAGGTAGTACAGGCCGAGGACGATGTCCTGCGAGGGCACGATGATCGGCAGGCCGTTGGCGGGGTGCAGGATGTTGTTCGTCGACATCATCAGCACGCGCGCCTCCAACTGAGCCTCCAGGCTCAGGGGGACGTGCACGGCCATCTGATCGCCGTCGAAGTCGGCGTTGAACGCGGCGCAGACCAGCGGGTGGAGCTGGATCGCCTTGCCCTCGATGAGCTTGGGCTCGAACGCCTGGATGCCGAGGCGGTGCAGCGTCGGCGCGCGGTTGAGCATCACCGGGTGCTCGCGGATCACCTCGTCGAGGATGTCCCAGACCTCGGGCTTCTCCTTCTCGACGAGCTTCTTCGCCTGCTTCACCGTCGCGGAAAAACCCTTGGCGTCGAGGCGCGCGTAGATGAACGGCTTGAACAGCTCCAGCGCCATCTTCTTCGGCAGGCCGCACTGGTGCAGCTTCAGCTCGGGGCCGACCACGATGACCGAACGGCCCGAATAGTCGACGCGCTTGCCGAGCAGGTTCTGGCGGAACCGGCCCTGCTTGCCCTTGAGCATGTCGGCGAGCGACTTCAGCGGACGCTTGTTGGCGCCCGTGATGACGCGGCCGCGGCGGCCGTTGTCGAACAGGGCATCGACCGCTTCCTGAAGCATGCGCTTCTCGTTGCGGATGATGATGTCGGGGGCCCGCAGCTCGATCAGCCGCTTGAGGCGGTTGTTGCGGTTGATGACGCGGCGGTAGAGGTCGTTGAGATCGGACGTGGCGAAGCGGCCGCCGTCGAGCGGAACGAGGGGGCGCAGGTCCGGCGGGATGACGGGGACCACGGTGAGGATCATCCACTCGGGCTTGTTGCCCGACATCTGGAAGGCCTCGATGATCTTCAGGCGCTTGAGCAGCTTCTTCGGCTTGAGCTCGGAGGTCGTGGTGGCGATCTCTTCACGCAGCGAATCGGCGATGCCGTCGAGGTCGAGCTCCTGGAGAATGCGCCGGATGGCCTCGGCGCCGATCATGGCGGTGAAGCTGTCCTCGCCGTACTCCTCCTGGGCGCGCAGGTATTCCTCCTCCGACAGGAGCTGACGCTCCTTGAGGGGGGTGAGGCCCGGCTCGATGGTGACGTAGGACTCGAAGTACAGGATCCGCTCGAGGTCCTTGAGGGCCATGTCGAGCAGGAGGCCGATGCGGGACGGCAGCGACTTCAGGAACCAGATGTGGGCGACGGGGGCGGCGAGTTCGATGTGGCCCATGCGGTCGCGCCGCACGCGCGCGAGGGTGACCTCGACGCCGCACTTCTCACAGATGACGCCCTTGTACTTCATGCGCTTGTACTTGCCGCACAGGCACTCGTAGTCCTTGATGGGCCCGAAGATTCGCGCACAGAACAGGCCGTCGCGCTCGGGCTTGAACGTGCGGTAGTTGATCGTCTCGGGCTTCTTGATCTCGCCGAAAGACCACGAGAGGATCTTCTCCGGCGACGAGATCGAAATCTTGATCTGGTCGAAGCTCTGGGGCTGAGCCTGCTGGTTGAAAAGATTCATGACCTCTTGGTTCATGGATCGACTCCTGCTGACGGGGCGCCCCTCCGCCGAGGGGCCACCGCGTGCTGAAAACTGGTCGGCGCCGCGACTGTCTCAGTCGCCGCTGGCCGTCATCATCCGGGAGGCGCTTCCCCTCCCCGCTCGGACCGCGCCGGCAAAAGAGCCGGCGCGGGAGCGTGGTGCGGTGGTTACTCGGCCGCCTCGGCGGGCGGCTCGATCTGGTCGTTGGCCGACTTCTTCGAGGAGGTGAGCTCCACGTTGAGGCCGAGGGAGCGCATCTCCTTGACGAGCACGTTGAACGACTCGGGGATGCCCGCCTCGAAGGTGTCGTCGCCGCGCACGATGGCCTCGTACACCTTGGTGCGGCCGGCGACGTCGTCCGACTTCACCGTCAGCATCTCCTGCAGGGTGTAGGCGGCGCCGTAGGCTTCGAGGGCCCACACCTCCATCTCGCCGAAGCGCTGACCGCCGAACTGCGCCTTGCCGCCCAGGGGCTGCTGGGTGACGAGGGAGTACGGGCCGATGGACCGGGCGTGGATCTTGTCGTCCACGAGGTGGTGCAGCTTCAGCATGTAGATGTAGCCCATGGTGACCTTGCGGTCGAAGGGCTCACCCGTGCGGCCGTCATAGAGGGTCGACTGGGCCGACCGGTCGAGACCGGCCATTTCCAGCATCTGCTCGATGTCGGCTTCCTTGGCGCCGTTGAACACCGGGGTGGCCATCGGCACGCCGCGGCGCACGTTGTTGGCCGCCTCCGCCATGTCCTCGTCCGACAGGCCTTCGAGCTCCGACGGCGAGTAGATCGCCTCCATCTCCGCCTTGAGGGGGGCGATGTCGTTGCTGCGGAGATAGGCGTCCACGGCGAGCCCGACCTTGCGGCCGAGTCCGGCCGCGGCCCAGCCCAGGTGGGTCTCCAGGATCTGACCGACGTTCATGCGCGAGGGCACGCCGAGGGGGTTCAGCACGATGTCGGCATGGGTGCCGTCCTCGAGGAACGGCATGTCCTCGATGGGCACGATGCGCGACACCACGCCCTTGTTGCCGTGGCGGCCGGCCATCTTGTCGCCCGGCTGGATCTTGCGCTTCACCGCGACGAAGACCTTGACCATCTTCATGACGCCGGGGGGCAGCTCGTCACCGCGCTGCAGCTTCTCGACCTTGTCGAGGAAGCGCTGCTCGAGGCGCTTCTTCGACTCGTCGTACTGCTTCTGCATCGCTTCCATCTCGGTCATGAGACGGTCGTCGATGACGGCGAACTGCCACCACTGGGAGCGCGGGTACTCGGAGAGACCCTCGCGGTTGAGCACCGTGTCCTTCCGGAAGCCCTTCGGACCGGCGATGGGCGCCTGACCGATGAGCACGCCGGAGAGGCGGGCGTAGGTGTTGCGGTCGAGGATCGCCTGCTCGTCGTCGCGATCCTTGGCGAGGCGCTCGATCTCCTCGCGCTCGATGGCCTGGGCGCGCTCGTCCTTGTCGACGCCGTGGCGGTTGAACACCCGGACCTCGACGATGGTGCCCGTCACGCCCGGGGGTACCCGGAGCGACGTATCGCGGACGTCCGACGCCTTCTCGCCGAAGATGGCGCGCAGGAGCTTCTCCTCCGGCGTCATCGGGCTCTCGCCCTTCGGGGTGATCTTGCCGCACAGGATGTCGCCGGCGTGGACCTCGGCACCGATGTAGACGATGCCGGCCTCGTCGAGGTTCTTCAGGGCCTCTTCGGAGACGTTGGGGATGTCGCGGGTGATCTCTTCCGGACCGAGCTTGGTGTCCCGGGCCATCACCTCGAACTCCTCGATGTGGATCGAGGTGAACACGTCATCCTTCACGATCCGCTCGGAGAGCAGGATCGAATCCTCGAAGTTGTAGCCGTTCCACGGCATGAACGCGACGAGCACGTTCCGGCCGAGGGCCAGCTCGCCGAACTCCGTCGACGGGCCGTCGGCGATGATCTCGCCTTTCTTGACCTGCTCGCCGACGCGGACCAGGGGCTTCTGCGTGATGCAGGTCGACTGGTTCGAGCGCTGGAATTTCTGGAGGCGGTAGATGTCGACGCCGGGCTTGTTGGCGTCGGCCTCTTCCGTGGCGCGGATGACGATACGGGTGGCGTCCACCTGATCGACGATGCCCGAGCGGCGCGCCGCGATGGCGGCACCGGAATCGCGGGCGACGACGGCCTCCATGCCGGTGCCGACGAAGGGCGCGTCGGCGCGGACCAGGGGCACCGCCTGGCGCTGCATGTTCGAGCCCATGAGGGCGCGGTTCGCGTCGTCGTTCTCGAGGAACGGGATGAGCGCGGCGGCCACGGAGACGAGCTGCTTCGGCGACACATCCATGAGATCGACGCGGTCCGGCGGCACGACGATGACGTCACCGGCGCGGCGGCAGACCACGAGGTCCTCCGTCAGCTTGAAGGCCTCGTCCATCTGGGCGTTGGCCTGGGCGACGTAGTACTTCGCCTCCTCCATGGCCGACAGGTAGGCGACGTCCGTGGTGACGACGCCGTCCTTCACCTTGCGGAACGGGGTCTCGATGAAGCCGTACTTGTTCACGCGGGCGAAGGTCGCCAGGGAGTTGATGAGGCCGATGTTCGGGCCTTCCGGGGTCTCGATGGGGCAGATGCGGCCATAGTGGGTCGGGTGCACGTCGCGCACCTCGAAGCCGGCGCGCTCGCGGGTCAGACCGCCGGGGCCGAGCGCCGAGAGGCGGCGCTTGTGGGTGACCTCCGAGAGCGGGTTGGTCTGATCCATGAACTGCGACAGCTGCGACGAGCCGAAGAACTCGCGCACGGCCGCGGCGGCCGGCTTCGCGTTGATCAGGTCCTGCGGCATCACCGTGTCGATGTCGACGGAGGACATCCGCTCCTTGATGGCGCGCTCCATGCGGAGCAGGCCGAGGCGGTACTGGTTCTCCATGAGCTCGCCGACGGAGCGCACGCGGCGGTTGCCGAGGTGATCGATGTCGTCGATCTCGCCCTTGCCGTCGCGGAGATCCACGAGGGCCTTCACCACGGCGAGCATGTCCTCGCGGCGCAGGGTCCGCACGGTGTCCTCGGCGTCGAGGTCGAGGCGCATGTTCATCTTCACGCGGCCGACGGCCGAGAGGTCGTAGCGCTCCGAATCGAAGAACAGCGAGTGGAACATCGCCTCCGCCGTATCGAGCGTCGGCGGCTCGCCGGGACGCATGACGCGGTAGATGTCGAACAGCGCGCCCTCGCGGGCGGAGTTCTTGTCCACGGCGAGCGTGTTGCGGATATAGGGACCGACGTTGATGTGATCGATGTCGAGCACGGGCAGCTCGGTGATGCCCACCTCTTCGAGGCTCTTCAGGAGCTTGTCGGAGATCTCGTCGCCGGCCTCGGCCCAGATCTCGCCGGTCTTGGCGTTGACCAGGTCCTCGGCGATGTACTGGCCGATGAGGTCCTCGTCCGTGGCCTTGAGGAAGTTCACGCCGCGCTCGGCGATCTGCCGGGCGTTGCGGGCGTTGAGCTTCTTGCCGGCCTCGAGCACGACCTCGCCGGACTCCGCGTCGATGAGATCGACGGAGGCCTTGAAGCCCTTCAGGCGGTCGGCGTCATACGGCACGCGCCACTCGGCGCCGTCACGGTCGTACATGACGCGGTTGTAGAACGTCGACAGGATTTCCTCGCCGTCGAGCCCGAGGGCGAACAGCAGGGAGGTCACCGGCAGCTTGCGCTTGCGGTCGATGCGGACGTGGACGATGTCCTTGGCGTCGAACTCGACGTCGAGCCAGGAGCCGCGATACGGGATGATGCGCGCCGCGAAGAGCAGCTTCCCGCTCGAATGCGTCTTGCCCTTGTCGTGATCGAAGAACACGCCCGGCGAACGGTGCATCTGCGAGACGATGACGCGCTCGGTGCCGTTGACGATGAAGGTGCCGTTCTCCGTCATCAGGGGCATGTCGCCCATGTAGACGTCCTGCTCCTTGATGTCCTTGACCGACTTGGCGCCGGTGTCGGGATCGACGTCGAACACGATGAGGCGGAGCGTCACCTTGAGGGGGGCCGCGTAGGTGATGCCGCGCTGGCGGCACTCGTCGACGTCGTATTTCGGCTGCTCGAACGTGTACTTCACGAATTCGAGCAGGGCCGTGGCCGAGAAGTCGGAGATCGGGAACACCGACTTGAACACGGTCTGCAGGCCTTCGTCGCCCCGCCCGCCTTCCGGCTCGTCCATCATCAGGAACTGGTCGTAGGATGCCTTCTGAACCTCGATGAGGTTCGGCATCTCGGCGACTTCCTTGATCTTGCCGAAGAATTTGCGAATGCGCTTGCGACCGACCAGCGTGTTGGCCATGGGTGACCTCGCTCCTACGTCCCGCGTACCGGATGCCCGGGGAAGGCTCGTGCCTCCCGCGACCAGGCGATGGACGCGCCCCGCCGGACGCCGCCCTCCCGAACTGAAAATCTGGTGGCCCGTCGCCGGGCCGGTCGTGTCGCCGGAAGCGACCTTAGCCCACGGGCGCGAACCCGCGGGCCTTCGGTGCCGTCAGGTCCCGGAGGACCCGACGGAGAGGGTGGGCCTGGAGCGGCCCACGGGGAAGAGTCTTACTTGAGCTCGACCTTGGCGCCAGCCTTCTCGAGCTGAGCCTTGAGCTTCTCGGCCTCTTCCTTGTTGACGGACTCCTTGACGGCCTTCGGGGCGCCCTCGACGAGGTCCTTGGCTTCCTTGAGGCCGAGGCCGGTGATCGCGCGGACCTCCTTGATGACCTCGATCTTCTTGTCGCCGGCGGCGGTGAGCATGACCGTGAACTCGGTCTGCTCCTCGACGACGGCGGCCGGACCGGCGGCGGGGCCGGCGACGGCGACGGCAGCGGCGGCCGAGACGCCCCACTTCTCTTCGAGCAGCTTGGCGAGGTCGGCGGCCTCGAGAACGGTCAGCGAGGACAGGTCGTCGACGAGCTTGGCGAGATCAGCCATGGTTGGTTTCCTTCAGAGATCGGTTTGAACGGATGGGTTTGGGAGGACGATGCGGCGTCAGGCCGCTTCGTCCTGGGCCTCGTCCTTCGTGGCATAGGCTCCGAACACGCGGGCGAGCTTGGCCGCCGGTGCGCTGACAACCTGGGCGATCTTGGTCGCGGGAGCCTGGATGAGGCCCACGATCTTGGCGCGCAGTTCGTCGAGGGACGGGAGCGAGGCCAGGGCCTTCACGCCGTCCGGGTTCAGGGCTGTCGTGCCCATGGCACCGCCGAGGATCACGAGCTTGTCGTTCCCCTTGGCGAAGTCCACCGCCACCTTGGCGGCCGCGACCGGATCGCTCGAATAGGCGAGCAGGGTCGGGCCCTTCAGGAGGGGCTTGATGGAGGCGACGTCCGTGCCATCGAGAGCGATGTTGGCGAGGCGGTTCTTGGTGACCTTCACGGTGGCACCGGCGAGCTTCATCTGCGAGCGCAGCTTCTGCATGTCGGCGACCGTGAGGCCCTTGTAGTGGGCCACGACGACGACGGACGTGTTCGCGAACACGCCGTTGAGCGTCGAGACGAGATCAGCTTTGGCTGTCCTGTCCACTGGGGCTCTCTCCGGTTGGCGGAACCCGAGAATGGGTCCGCCGGTTGCACATGCCGCCCGGGACGGTACTCGGCCACGAAAAGCCGGAACGTCCTGGACGACGCTTCACGGCCCTGTCCCCTGCGATCCCCCGGATGGGTGGACGGCACGGGTGAGATGGTTCAAACCGATGCCCCGTCCCGTCCGCCTGAGCGTCCGGAGCAGGGACTTGAATTTCGGTCTTCCCCGTCTGTGCAGGCTGGGAAATTAAGCCGGGGACCCGGCGCCTGCAGTCTCGGACAGGACATGGCCGGACGAAGCCTGAGCGGGTGTTGGCCCCCTCAAAGCCTTCCGGCCATCACCACCTGGTTGCCCAGGCGATCTCTCAAGTCGAAACCGACCGATCGGCCGATTCCTTTCTCGTGTATGAAAACGTTGAGCGCGGTCTATAGAACCTTGCAAGCGGCCTGCCAAGGCCCCCCGCATGACTATTCCGTCGCAGGCGACGATTTTCCTTGACGGGGTTTGGGCCCCGCCCGCGTGGCGGGAGGGGCCGTTCCGCTCCGTGGGAACGCCGTCGCTACGTCGGCAGGAACCGGCGCGCGGCCTGCCACCACGGGGTGCGCACTTCCTTCGCCTGGTCGGCCTTGGCCGCGTAGAACGAGGCGTTGTGCTCGCCGCGCAGGGCCTCGCGGGTGAAGCGGATGAGGTGGTGGGCGACGAAGCCCATGTTGAACACCGCCTCGATCTGCCCGCGCCGGAGGGCGTGGCCCGCCGCCTTCCAGAACACGCCGCGGTAATCCGACAGCACGCCGACCCGGAGGGCGATGTTGAAGCCGAGGATGAGGCCGCGGCGCAGGTTGGTCCGGGTAAGCTTGCCCTTCAGCGGGGTCTTGATCCGGTGCGGGTAGGTCCGCTCGACCTGATACTTGAAGCGCTCGAACAGGTGGGCCGGCTCGTACGCGTGGGCGATGGCCCGGCGCCAGCTCGCCACCACGTCGTCGTGGGGGCGCTTGAACAGGACGTTGGATTCGAGGGACGCGTCGTGCAGCAGCCGGCCCTCGCGGGTCAGGCGGTCCCATAGGGGCGTCTTGGGCAGGGCCTGCAGCAGGTTCATGGTCAGCACCGGCACCGCCGACTTGTCGACGAAGTCGATGAGCTTCTGCTCCGAACCGTCGGTCTCAGTGTCGAGGCCGAGGATGATGCCCGAGGTGACCTCCAGGCCGAAGCTGTTGAGGGTCTCGATGGCCTCGTACATGGGCACGGCGGCGTTGTGCTTCTTGTCGATGCCGGCGAGCGCGTCCTCCTCCGGCGTCTCGATGCCGACGAAGACGGTCATGAAGTTGGCCTGGCGCATGAGCTCGAGGATGTCGGGCTGCTTCGCCATGTTCAGGGTCGCCTCGCAGGCGAACTGAAGCGGGTAGTGGTTCTTCTTCTGCCACGCCACGAGGTGGGGCAGCATGTCCTTCGTCGCCTTGCGGTTGCCGATGAAGTTGTCGTCGACGAAGTACACCACCGCCGGGTGGCCGGGCTGGGAGATGATGGCGTCGAGCTCGCCCAGCATCTGCTCGGGGCTCTTCAGGCGGGGCTGGCGGCCGTAGAGCTGCGGGATGTCGCAGAACTCGCAGCGATACGGGCAGCCCGACGAGAACTGCAGGGAGCCGATGAGGTAGCGCTTGAGCGGGGCGGCCTCGTAGGCCGGCGCCGGGAAGTCGGAGAGCGGCAGGCGCTCCTTCGTCTCCAGGCGCACCTGGGCCGCCGGGATCGACACGTCGCGGTCGAGGATCGCCACGAGCTCGTCGGTGGCGTCGCCGATCTCGCCGACATGGAGGTAGTCGAACTCGGGGTACTGCTCGGGCGAGCCCGACACCGAGGGTCCGCCCAGCGCCGTGACCTTACCGGCGGCGTGCGCCCGCGCGTAGATGTCGCGGATCTGCGGCGCCTGGATGTGCATGCCCGACACGAACACCGCGTCGGCCCAGGCGAAGTCGTCCGGCCCGGCCCGCTTGATGTTCTCGTCGACGAACCGGTACTCCCAGGTCTCGGGCATGTACGCCGCGATGAGCAGCAGCCCCTGGGGCGGCATGAACGCCTTGACGCCGCCCATCAACGGATAGGCGTGCGCGAACGTCCCGAAGGACGGCGTGTAGGCGGGGAAGACGCACAGGATGCGTCGCTTGGAGGAGACGGAGAGGGTGCATCGCATGGCTGCGTATCTAGCACACGCATCCGCGAAGGCGTCCCCCTCGCCTGTCGATTTCTCAAGCGGCGTTTGCGGGCCCGCAGGCGGTATCCGATGCGTTCACGGGGGTTTGAACGGTGCGTCACCCGAACCCCGACCGCCCGGCGCCTGCGTGGGCCCCCCCAAACGAAAACGCCCGGCCGTGGGGCCGGGCGTTTCCAGACGTGCGGGCGGGGCTGCGGGCGCTAGGCCGGCAGAACCGTCGAGGGCTCGACCTTGACGCCCGGACCCATGGAGGAGGTCACGGCGACGCGCTGGACGTACTGGCCCTTGGCGCCGGCGGGCTTGGCCTTGGAGACCGCGTCGGCGAACGCCTTGATGTTCTCGACGAGCTTGTCGGCGTCGAACGAGACCTTGCCGATGCCGGCATGGACGATGCCGGCCTTCTCGACGCGGAACTCGACCGAACCGCCCTTGGCGCCGGCCACCGCGGACTTCACGTCCATGGTGACGGTGCCGACCTTCGGGTTCGGCATCAGGCCGCGCGGGCCCAGCACCTTGCCGAGACGGCCGACGAGGGGCATCAGGTCCGGGGTGGCGATGCAGCGATCGAACTCGATCTTGCCGCCCTGGACGATCTCGAGGAGGTCCTCGGCACCGACGATGTCGGCGCCGGCTTCGCGGGCCTCGTCGGCCTTGGCGCCGCGGGCGAACACCGCGACCCGCACCGTCCGGCCGGAGCCGTTGGGCAGGTTGCAGACGCCGCGGACCATCTGGTCGGCATGGCGCGGGTCGACGCCGAGGTTCATGGAGACCTCGACGGTCTCGTCGAACTTGGCGCTGGCCTTCTCCTTAACGAGCTGGATCGCCTCGTCGATGGTGTAGAGCTTGAGCGCGTCGATGCCCTCGCGGGCGGCGCGGATGCGCTTGCCTTCGTGTGCCATGGTGCCCTCCCCTTAAGCGACGATGTCGAGACCCATGGCCCGCGCGGAGCCACGGATCATCGCGACGGCGGCATCCACCGAATCGCAGTTCAGGTCGGGCATCTTGCGCTCGGCGATCTCGCGCAGCTGTGCCTCGGTGACCTTGCCGACGTTCGAGCCGGGCTTGCCCGGGGTCTTGGAGCCGGAAGCCGGCTTCTTGCCGATCTTCAGGCCGGCGGCCTTCTTCAGGAAGAAGGTCACCGGGGGCTGCTTCATCTCGAAGGTGAAGGAGCGATCCTGGTAGGCCGTGATCACGACCGGGATCGGGGTGCCCTTCTCGATCTGCGAGGTCTTCGCGTTGAAGGCCTTGCAGAATTCCATGATGTTGAGGCCGCGCTGACCGAGCGCGGGGCCGATGGGCGGCGACGGGTTCGCGGCGCCGGCCGGAACCTGAAGCTTCACGTAGCCCGTGATCTTCTTTGCCATAGGGACTGCTCCCAAAGAATGCCCGGCACCCGGCTGGCCTCAGCGCGGATGGAGCGGGCGGTTGCAGGTCGCGGTGCGGCCCGTGGACCCCGGCGGCGAACCGGGCGGACCTTCCGCGTGTGATGCCGAGGGGGCTTTGCCACCCACGGCGTTCTCACGACCGGCGTGACGCCGATCGGGAAAGGGACGGACGAATCAACGTTGATTCATCGAAGATCGCGAAACTAGAGCTTCTCGACCTGGGCGTATTCGAGTTCCACCGGGGTGGCGCGGCCGAAGATCGACACGGCGACCTTGAGGCGCGAGCGGCTCTCGTCGATCTCTTCCACGGTGCCGTTGAACGACGCGAACGGGCCGTCGGAGACGCGCACGGTCTCGCCGATCTCGAAGGAGATCGAGGGTTTGGGGCGATCGACGCCCTCGGCGACCTGGCCCTTGATGCGCTCGGCCTCCGAATCCGGGATCGGCACGGGCTTCGACTTGTCGGCCCCGAGGAAGCCGGTGACCTTGGGGGTGTTCTTGATGAGGTGGTAGACCTCGTCGGTCAGGTCGCACTTCACCAGGACGTAGCCGGGGAAGAACTTGCGCTCGGCATCGACCTTGCGGCCGCGGCGGACCTCGACGACCTTCTCGGTCGGGACCATGACCTCGTCGAACAGCTCCATCAGGCCACGCTGGGCCGCCTGATCCTTGATGGATTGCGCGACCTTGTTCTCGAAATTCGAGTAGGCGTGGACGATGTACCAGCGCTTCGACACGTTCTCACCAAATCCTGACGTCGGTCGGCCGGTCGCGAAAGCGCGCCCGGACCGAGAAACTAGTTGGTCCCGACCCCGAGGATCAGGGTCACGAGGTAACGCATGGCCTGATCGACCACGGTAAAGAACAGGCTCGCGGCGACCACCATGATGAACACCATCACGGTGGTGACCACGGTCTCCTTGCGGGTCGGCCACGTGACCTTGCGGCCCTCGTCGCGGACCTGGCCCAGGAACTCCACGGGGCCGACGCGCTTCGGCGCGGGCCGCACGGGGGGCGTCGCCCGGGCCGGACCCGGCGTGACGGAACCGCGCTGCGGGGTGCGCGCGAGGTCCGTTTTCTTCGATGCTTCGTTCGATGCCATGGCGCCAACAAACAGGGAGAACGGTCCGGGGATCGGGAAAGCGCGATGCGTGGGCCTGGAACCAAGCCTGCCGCGACGGCCTTCATCGATCTCGGAAGGCGACCGCTCTAGCGCAAGTCCCCGTGCTTGTCGACTGCACCGGGCAACGACTCGCGGGGAAGTCCAGCCTTGCCGAGAAGCGGCCAGATGGGGGATGTCGCGACGTGGTCTTGACTTGGAGCAGCCGCCAAGTGGCAGGAGTGGAGGGACTCGAACCCGCAACCTCCGGTTTTGGAGACCGGCGCTCTGACCAGTTGAGCTACACTCCTAGGCGCAGCGCTCCTTGCCCGATCCTCGGGTCCCGCGCAAGGGGGTGAGGTGCCGAAGCCGGCAAAATCCGGCGTCCGAACTGTCGGGGCCGGCGGGCGAACCCGGCCCTTCACCCCTCCCCCCGATCATCGTCCGGAACACGGTATCCCGGACGATGCCCTCGGTCCTTGTTTTGGCATCGGCCTTTTCCCGAAAGCCCATGCCCACCTTTCGGACCGATGTCCTAGCGGCCGTGCTGAGAGAGTTCGAACGGGGTAAGTGGACGTACGCCGGCCGCGTAGTAAGCGAAAAGCTCCGTGCTGCGGCTGTAGGGACCGCGATGCATGTAATCGACCACGGTCCGGGCGAGTGACTGCTTGGCCTCACTGTCGGGTGTCCAGGCGATGAGGACGTCCCGGGTGGGGACCGCGACGACGATGCTGGGCGTGCCGAGGCCCTCGCGGATCTGGTCCATTACCATGGGGACCATCGGCTCCGCGCCCGTCGGGCCGGCGACCTGGGCATCCAGGTTGTCGAGGAACAGGGGGCCGATGCGGATCTGCCTCGGGTCGGCGTCGAGGGTGACCGCGACATCCGGGACGTCGCTGCGCAGGATTTCCACGACTTCGTCCCAGAGGACGCCGCTGTGCAGATCGTCGCCACCCGCGCGGTCCGGGACGATGCCCGCGAGAGTTGCAATTCCTGCCGCCGCGAAGCGTCGCCGGGTGAGGGAATTCGAGGGTCCATCCACGAATCAGCCCCCCGATCCACAACTCAGGGTTATGAAACGCCAAGGCCCGCGCGCCGTCAAGACGGAGCGCGGGCCTCATGGAATCAGGCCTTATGGGGTCGACGGAACGACGACCCGGCGCGGCGGGGCCGCGCCGGACGGAAGACTACTCGTTGATGGCGGCGACGACGCCGGCGCCGACGGTGCGTCCGCCTTCACGGATGGCGAAGCGCAGCTTCTCTTCCATGGCGACGGGCACGATGAGGGTGACGTCCATGGTCACGCTGTCGCCCGGCATCACCATCTCGGTGCCCTCGGGGAGGACGCACACGCCGGTCACGTCCGTGGTGCGGAAGTAGAATTGCGGGCGGTAGTTGGTGAAGAACGGGGTGTGGCGGCCGCCCTCTTCCTTGGTGAGGATGTAGGCCTCGGCCTTGAACTTGGTGTGGGGCTTGACCGAGCCGGGCTTGCACACGACCTGGCCGCGCTCGACGTCCTCGCGCTTGGTGCCGCGCAGGAGCACGCCGACGTTGTCGCCGGCCTGGCCCTGGTCGAGGAGCTTGCGGAACATCTCGACGCCCGTGACCGTGGTGGTCTGGGTGTCGCGGATGCCGACGATCTCCACGGTCTCGCCGACCTTGACGATGCCGCGCTCGACGCGACCCGTCACCACCGTGCCGCGGCCCGAGATCGAGAACACGTCCTCGATGGGCATCAGGAACGGCTTGTCGATGGGACGCTCCGGCTGCGGGATGTAGTCGTCCACGGTCTTCATCAGGGCGATGACGGCGTCGTGGCCGACCTTGGCGTCGCCGTTGTCGAGGGCGACCTTGGCCGAACCCTTGGTGATCGGGATGTCGTCGCCGGGGAAGTCGTACTTGGAGAGGAGCTCGCGCACCTCCATCTCGACGAGCTCGAGGAGCTCCTCGTCGTCGACGAGGTCGACCTTGTTGAGGAACACGACGAGGGCCGGCACGCCGACCTGGCGGGCGAGCAGGATGTGCTCGCGGGTCTGCGGCATCGGGCCGTCGGCAGCCGACACCACCAGGATCGCGCCGTCCATCTGGGCGGCACCCGTGATCATGTTCTTCACGTAGTCGGCGTGGCCGGGGCAGTCGACGTGGGCGTAGTGGCGGTTGGCGGTCTCGTACTCGACGTGGGCCGTCGAGATGGTGATGCCGCGGGCCTTCTCCTCCGGCGCCTTGTCGATCTGGTCGTAGGCCGTGAACGTCGCCCCGCCCGTCTCGGCCAGGACCTTCGTGATCGCCGCCGTCAGCGACGTCTTGCCGTGGTCCACGTGACCGATCGTGCCGATGTTGCAGTGCGGCTTCGTACGAGCGAATTTCTCTTTGGCCATCGT
>NZ_VRUZ01000028.1:0-46730 GCF_008039485.1 Methylobacterium sp. WL69
GGGGTGGCGAACGGCGGTTTGGCGAGAGCTGGAAACACCGCCACGACGGCTGCGCGGGGGTGGTCGGCGAGGAGTTCGGCGAGGTCGGTGGAGGCCTCCGGCAGGACGTACCGGCCGAGGGGCGGCTGCTCGGGGACGAGCCCAAGGGCGAGCTTCAGGACCAGGCGTACGGCCAGCTCGTACTCGGCGATCGACTCCATCTCGGCGGCCGCGGCGGCGTCGCCGTTCCTCGCGGCGACGGACAGGGACACCCGCCGGCCGCGCTCGGCGCCCGATGCCTTCGGCATGTCCGTGAGGCCGCGTTCATGCTCGATGGGCGTCAGGCCGTCCGTGCGAATCCCGGCCGCCCTCTGCCCGGCAGTGCGACCGCCGAGGATGTAGCCGGCCTCGATGCCCACGGCCTCCTGCATGGGCGTGGTGCTGCAGGCTCTTCGGATGACCGGCTCCACCCCCAACTGGGCCCGTCCGGTGCGAGCGAGTGTCCCCAGCGTCCGGGGGTCGATCCACTGCCAGCGGGTCTCCGCGGCCTCGGGGCCGTGGGACGCGAAAAGCTGCGCCACCGCCGTCGGCTCGGGTGTCTTGTAGACGTCGCGGTCGATCGAACCGAGCGTGTCACGCATCGGAGCACTCCCTCGTCAGGACGAGGAGCCTCCCGACGCCGACGGCGCGATAGACTTGAGCCGTCGGCGCCCGGCGGCCGCCGAGTACGGACGACAGCAGGCAGTGGCTGAAGCCCAAGCGGGCCGCGGCGGCTCGTTGCGTTCCGTCGCGCGTGACCACGTCGCGCAGCATGTCGACGACGTCGTTCTCCGTGACTAGCCGCGGGGGATCGGCCGCGCACACGGGTGCGCTCGAAGAACTCATGATGGACCTCGTGAAGGAATTTGAACTTGCGATGTAAGGTTAGCTTGTATTTCAGTGCTGTCCAGTGGCCTAATGCGTTAAAAACTGAGAATTGCGGCGGGATACGGGTGCGTGTCACGTCTAATCGGGGTAAACATCAAGCATAGCACTAAAGCACTTCTTTGGTGCTTTAAGGGGGTCCTTCGATGGCGACACTCTCCTCACCCGTCCCGTTCCTCGACCTCGCCTGGATCCCAGCCGGCGACACGCGCTGGTCCGCCCGGCGCACGCACCTCTGGGACTGCGCTGCAGTCTGCGCACGCCCGGGGCTGGCCAAGGTGGGCCTCGAAGCGTCCGGCGGCCTCGTCTTCTGGGACCTCGCACGCGCCCCCGCCGAGGCCGTCCTGGCGACGAGGCTGGCCACGTACGATTGCCTCGCCCGGTACGAAGCCGCCGCCGTACAGGCTTCGTGAGGGCGCGCCTGTAGGTGAAGGCGCGCCGCATCCAGGGGGTGGGGTTCTGGAAGGCCCCGTCGAGGGCCTCCGTGGCGCGCTGCTTGGCGACCTTGGCGGTCTCCGAAATCGCCCACGCGGACGCCCGCCGGAACCGGTCGAGGCTGGCCTCCAAGAGGAACGCCTGTTTCCAAACGGCGCCGTGGTCGCAAATGTCGGCCACGACGGAGAGGGAGAGGGGCATGGCCCAAGGGTAGGGTCGATGCCGTCACGGGCTCCAGGTCACGGGCCCCGAAACGGGGACGGCCGCCGGACCCGGGGGTCGCGACGGCCGTCGAGATGTGCTGCATCTCGCCCTACGAAGGCAGAGGGATTCTACCGCGCCCCCCGCCTGGAACAAGGGGCGAACGAGCCTCACCGACCGGATGCGATGCGGTAGGACTCGGCCTCGCGCCTGAGATCGTAGGCCACGGTCTGGACGGCCCAGGCGGTGGAAACACGGGCTGACGATGGGCGATGAGCCGCTGCACGGCGGGGGCGGGTGTGGGACGCCATGAGGCGGTCCGACAGGGCTTGGCGGGCATCCTCGGCCAAGGCCACGTCGGCAGGATCCAAGGAAGCGCCGGACGCCCCCTGGACTTCCCAAACCTCGTTCCAGCCGAAGACGGGGAGCTTCGTCGTGATCCACGTCCAGCGGGCCGTTGCGGTCACGACCTCGGCATGGTGGACGGTGTGCTGGACGACCCGAACCTTGCCGGAGGCCGGAACCGAGGGCTCGGAGGCGGAGCGGGAGCCTCGCGAGGCGGAGCCCACAATATAGCGTGACGAACCGTGGACGACCGTCTGAGCCTCGGACACCTCGACGGGGCCCATCGGCTCGGTCGGTCGGGTGAGCTTGGTCGGGCCGTTGACCCGAAGGTCCTCGGCGGCCTCGGCCATTGCGCGAAGCTGGCTCGTGCGGCCGCGTCCGGTCGTGTAGCAGACCTCGGCGATCGTCCACCCCTCGGCCCGCATCCCAAGACCGAACAGGCCGTCTACGATGCGATCCTCGACGGTGTCGGTACGCGCGGAGGCATTGAGGCGGCGCCGGCGGGCTGCCTGCCGCTCGGCTGCGGTCATGGCGACCGCTCCGCCCGGGACGAGGGCCCTGAGGCATGCGGCGTCCGCCTCGTCGACCTGGACGTCGAGCAGGTCGACCATCCGGGCGGCGCTGTAGCCGTACAGGGGAGACCGCTCCGTGCCTTCCCACGTGTCCGTCTCGCCGGCCTCGTTGCGACGCTGGCGCCGGTCGAGGGACCCGAGGGCCGCGAAGGCTTCGCGCTCGGACAGGCCTGCCAGGGGTGCGAGCTCGGCGACCCAGTCCTCCCGGGATCCGCCACGAACCTGCGCGGTCGCGTTGGCCGTCAGGAACAGCCAGGTCTCGCGGCCTCCGACGCGGATCCCGACCCGATGCTCCCGAAGCGCGAGGAGGTCGGAGAGGACGGTCGGCCAGTAGCCCGAGGGGACGCGGCGGACGGCCTTCGGGGCGGCGTTGTGGTTGGCACCGACGGCCTTGGCCGCGATGCGCTCGCGGCGGCGCTCGGTCAGGGCGTGCCGGGCCACGGGAAGGATCGCGTCGGCGAGGGTGTGGAAGCTGAAGCGCGTGGCGTCCGCAAATGCGGCAGGGGCGAGCAGACGGGCCATGCGGCCGGACTTCGGGTGAATGCTGCCAACGAGGCGGACAACGCGGGCGGCATCCGTGCAGACGCGGTCGAGACCGCAGTCCCGGAAGCGGCGCCACAGCGGCAGCATGCGAGCCTCATGGGCGTCGAGCTCGGTGTCCTCGTGGCGCCGGCGCCGAATCGGCAGCCCGTTCAAGGCGAGCACGGGACCGTGGAGGGCGGCGATCGTGGCGCGGACGCGGGGCCATGCCGCCGCCTTGGCCCCGTCGAAGGCGTAGGCTGCCTGAAGGTTCCGGCCCGAGAAGATCCACACTGACGGCTGGGGGAGGCCAGCGGCCTCGAACCCCTCGACGAGGAGGGCCATGACGGCCTCGGGCTCCCAGCCGTCGTAGGGAAGGCCAGGCTGGTTGTAGTCGAAGTCGAGGGGGATCGAGCCGCAGGACTTCAGGTTCTCGCTGCTCCTGCGACGGCCCCAGAACCTATTCGCGGATAGGAGCTGCGCCGTTTCAAAGTGGGGGCTGTTGGGGGCGTCGGCCGGATCGACGGTTTCGCCCTCGAACGTCTCGCGATCGCCCTCGATGAGCTTCCGCCCGATCCAGACGCGTCCGACCGACCCCTTCGGGTTAAGCCACGCGACATGCTCGCGCCGGAGATGGGCGCGGGTCGCAGGGCAAGGGAGGGGCGAGAGGTTGACCATGTTCCGTAGGGTCATCTGAAGTCCGCAGGGCAGCACTCCTGCGAACCCTCAGATGCTACCCGCGTCGCTGGCATTCCGCAAACGGCCGTGGTTGAACCGACCCCCTGGGGGCGGCCCGCCCTGGGGAAGCCACCCCGGCCCCCGGGATTGGGGTGTCCTCGACACCGGATCGGGCGAGAATCGCCGGGGTTCCCGACTGGGATGGGAACGACCTGATTGGGCTGCCCTCGCCGAATCCCGCAGCCCAACGGAGGCTCTCTCCACAACCGCCGGAGAGCTCCCATGCGCGCTGCCCCCGCCTTCGAGACCGTCACCCCGTCGCCCCTGCTGCCCGGGGTCGAACGTAACCACTCCGCGGGTGTGTGTGTGACCCACCATGCTATCCGCCGCTGCGCCGACCGGGAGACGCTGGACGTCTTCAAGATCATCGACGTCCCGCTCCAGGCCATCCGCGACTGGATCGCCTTCTTCGGCGGCGTCGCCGTCCACCGCGGTGCGAAGTACGTCGTCCGGGATGGCATCGGCATGGTGATCGAGAGGGACCGGGTCGTGACGGTCATCTCTCAGCGGGAGGCACGCTGATGTCGCCCAGCCTGGCAGAGATCACCCGCCTGCCCGGAAAGAGCTGGACGCTGGCGGCAATCGCTGCCTTGTTCGGGGTGTCCCGGCCTTGCGTCTCGCAGATCCTGTCCGGGGCCGGGCAACCCCGCTCCCCGCCGTCCCGGCCCGCTAGGCCAGGAACGCCCGCATCATCCGGCACCGAGACGAGGGCCTGTCGAGGGAACTGATCGCGCAGCGGGCCGCGGTCTCTGTGGCGACCGTCTACCATGTCCTGAGATAGGCGCCCGCCAATCGGGGACAGGCTCGGACCGAACGGATCCCGGCTCGGGCGACCAAGTTCGAGTTGCTGCACACGGACATCCTTGACGCGTGGGCCGACTGCCTCGGGCAGTACGATCTCCATCTCTTAACGGGACGGTCCGAGGGGCGATCCGACAGATCCTGCTGCGGGCCCGGCGCCGGGGCGATCCGAGGGCGGTGCTCTTGGACAGCGCCTCTAGTAGTGGAAATCCGACGCTTAGTACCTACTCCCAACATCCGTACCGGGTGGATTACTGCCTGTCTGCTTTCGGCCGGAAAATATGTAAAGCCGACGCTTTCTCGAAGATTGACGAGATGCAAAATATTCAGTGACCGCTGGCGCTCAAGCTCGCCATCAAATTTCTGATTGGAATTGACGATGGCGCATCCAAGATCTCGGGCTTAATGATCCGTTTTCCGGACTAAATTTCCGTTTTATTAAATCTCAGGCATGACGGTGCTGCTTCTTGGGCGGAGCGGCATCGTCTACGTTTAGATCGTCCTTTTTGACGGCTACGCACTCCAGCTTTCCGAGAGTTCCTCGGCGACCCTGCCCCTACCGAAGCGTCGCAGTCTCGCCGGGCTTCAGGTGGCGGTCTGCACCATCCGTGGCGCAAACGAAATGGAGCCCGCCCGGCGATAACCGGGGGGCTCCCAAGGTAGGCGGGTGCGCCGGAACGGGTCCGGCGCGGGGTCGATTAGTCGATGACCTCGACGATGCGGCGGCTGCGGTCCACAAGCACCGGGCGCTCGTTGACGATGGTGTAGCGATAGCCCGGACGGGCCCGGTACTCGCTGGGCACGTCGTAGTAGGTGACCTCGTCGTCAGGCAGCACGGTCCCGACGCTCACCGGGCCACCCCAGCTATACGAACGGACGCCGCGCTCGCGGACGTAGGAACGGAAGCGCGGGCGATCCTCGACGCCGAGGATGCCGCCGACGGTGCCGGTGGCCGCGCCGACCGCGCCGCCAACGATGCCGCCGATGGGACCGGCCGCATCGGCACCGCGCTCGGCGCCCTCGGCGGCACCGCGCAGGGTGCCCTGTGCATGGGCGGTCATCGGGAGGGCGAACAGGCCGGCGGCGGCCATGGCGAGAAGCAGCTTGTTGGACATGGTGTCGTCTCCTTGCGCCGGAAGGACATCGGGGACTGGCGTTCGGCCCTCATGAGGGATGGCGAACCCCTCCCGCCCAACGGCGAGCCGTCGGATTTCCGCCGTAGCAACATCAAGGTCCGGAATCCGTTGCACCGCAATTTCGCGAACCCGACCTCGTCCTTAACGCCCTCGACCAATCCAACGTGGCCGACCGGTTCGGAACTCGGGTCCCTCGTATCGAGCCCGGCCGTCACCGCTAATCGGGGGATGTTTCGCCGCCATCTGGCTCGTCGTTCCCGGTGTCCTGAGGCAGACGCACTTCGGCGCCGTCCTCTGCTGGGCGGACCGGAACAATGGCCTGGGGCGCGGGGGCCGACGGCATCATCGCGGCCCCAGATGCCACCACGCCGGCCATGGCCCGAAGCTCGTCAGGTTGCCGGGGATCCTGGGCTACGCCCTCGGCCTCGGCCTGGAGGCGCAGGTTGCACGCCTTCGACGCCGGTCCGTTGTCGGGCGTGCATTCATCGTGACGGGCGCACGCCGCGTCCAGGGCATCGATGGGCGCGAGCGGGCCGTTGTTGCCCGCCCCGCAGTAGTTGCCGTGCAGGAGTACCTTGGGGGCATCGCCGGCCCGTACGCCGACCGGAGAAGCGAGGACGACCGTGACTAAGGCGTAAGCCGCCAATCGGGACGTGACCATGCACCAGCCTCGGTTCGTTTGCCCTCCAGGGCGAGTCACCTCCCTGAGCGGTCGGTGCGGACCATCGTAATCCCGAGGGCGCCAATACCGTTCCTGCCGCCTCCCCGGACCCACACAACCTCACGGCTCCCCGTCGGCGCACGGATGCCGAGGCATGTCCCTTGCAAATCGCGGATCGGTTTCGCCGCTTGCGGCGTTGTCTCGTCCATGCGAGCAGCCGGGCGAGTAACGGGATAGGTTCGCGGAGGCCGACCACCATGATCGAAGGGCACTTCCGCGTGACGCTCGTGACCCGTGACGAACGGCGCATCCTGGAGGCGAGGTCGGAGCGCGAGATCGCCCTGATGAGCGAAAGCGTCCTTCGTCGATACGACGGCCAGCCCTGGGCCGTCGGCTTCTACGTCGATGGCTGGGACCGCAGGGCCGCGCGCCGCATCGCCCTTTACCTGAACGACGTCACCCTGGAGCTCGAACTCGCCCAGGAAGCGGGAGCGACGAGCGCTCCCGCCCATGGTCTCAGCGCTTAAACTTACCGTCGTACTTGAACTCGGGGGCGGCCTTCAGCGCATCCTTGCTCGCGTTCACGGACGCCTTCCACTTCTTGGCGCCCGTGTCATAGGTCAGGGCGACGGATGACGGGTCGATCACCACGTAGCGCTCGCCCATGCCGAGGAAGCCTCCTACGGACACGATGTAGCCGGCGAGCTTGCCCTTCTCGATGACGATGTCCTTGATCTCGCCGACGTTGCTGTTGGTGCCGTCGACGACGTTCAGGCCGATCAGGTTGTAGCTCAACACCGCGTCCTGCGGGACGGGAGCGAACTTGACGGTGGCCGGAGGCGTGGGGGCTTCGTCCTTGGCGAGGACGGGGCCGGTCAGGGCGGTGACGGCGGCGAGGGCGAGAACGAAGCGACGCATGAATATTCTCCTGAGCCCGGATCGGGTGCCCAGGAATGTGCGGCGACCGCAAACCGTTCCGCCGGGAGTCTCGGGTCTCGGTGGGGCCCATTGGCGACCCCTCCAGGCCCGAACCTGACGCCCGGCTTTTCCCCGCGACAGTCCTGTCCCCCGGCTTCCGGCGACGGGAACGGTCCCGCGAGGATCGCCGTTCCTGGCCGATCTCGCATCCCCCATACGGATCGACCGAGGGATGCGATGGATCAGCCAGGAGCGAACGTCCTGGCAATCGACGGAGCGAAGAACCGTCCGCCGGGCAATGCCCCGACAGTAGATCTATGCCTGAACCAAACATACACACTGTGTTAATCTGCCATTCATTCAGGCAAATTGCTCTTCAATGCTGTATTATTTTGGAACGGTATCTCCGGGGTCTCCGTTTGTTGCTCCGTAACGACCAGCACAACCGGAGAACACCATGTTGAAGCAGCTTCGCGTCGCCGCCCTCGCCACCACCTTCGTCCTCGGCGGCGCCGCCCTGGCGGTCGCGCAGTCGTCCTCCACCGTCGGCACCGGCGGCTCGTCGGCCGGCGGCGGCACCAGCTCTTCCACCGTCGGCACGGGCGGTTCGTCCGCCGGCTCCGGCACCGGTGCGGGCACGTCCTCGACGCTGGGCACCGGCGGTTCGTCGGCGGGCGGCGGCACCAGCTCCTCGACCGTCGGCACCGGCGGCTCGTCGGCCGGTACGGGCGGCGGCTCCAACTCGACCGTGGGTACCGGCGGTTCGTCGGCCGGCAAGGGCACCAGCGGCTCGACCGTCGGCACTGGCGGCTCGTCAGCCGGTATGTCCGACGGCGCCGGGAAGTCGGGTGGCGCGGCCGGCCATGACAAGGGCGGTCACGGCAACTCCGAAAACGCGCCCGGCCACAACAAGCGCTGAGCCGGCGCGCTCCTAAAACCTCGGGCGCGGACCTACGGGACCGCGCCCCTCCCGCTTCCGAGGAGAGTTGCACCATGGCGCGCCTGATCCTGCCGCTTCTCGGCGGCGCCCTCGCCCTTGCCGGGGTCGCCGCGAGCCATGCCCAAACCAGCACCGTCACCGCGGGTCCGAACGGCGTTTCGGTCGGCACGACGGTCAACACCGGCCCCAACGGAAAGCCCTGCAAGGTCGTCCACTCCGACGACGCGAGGAACACCGGGGCGCTATCGAGTTCGGTCACTGCCGGCCCGGACGGCGTGAAGAGTTCCACGACCGGTGGCCCGTCCGTGACCACGCGATCCGCGAATGGCACGACGAGCAGCTCGGCTTCCAGTTCGAGTTCCGGCAACGGCACGACGATGACCACCACGGGCGACGGCGATTGCGTGGTCACCGTTCCCAAGGACAAGAGGTGAGGCTGACATGACGATGACCAGGATCATTCCGGCGTTCGCGGCCCTCGGGCTGCTTCTCGCCCCCGCGATGGCCGAGGCCCAGCCCCGCGGCAGCGCGACCGGCGGCAGCGCCGGCTCGGCCGCCGTCGGCGGCACCTCCGCGTCGACGGTCGGGACCGGCGGCACGTCCACGGGGGCGAACGGCGCCACCGGCTCCTCGCTCGCGACGGGCGGCAGTGCCGCCGGTGCCAAGACCATGGATCGCGCGAAGGTCAACGAGACCGGGAACGGCGGCCTGAACGGGCAGGCCAAGGCGATGGCCCACGACGGCGGCACTTTCTCGAAGTCGCAGACCAAAACCAAGGTACGCGACGGCGAGAGCGTCGAATCCCGCACCAAGACAATGACCCACGAGCCGGGTTCGAAGCCGGTCAAGTCGACCACCTCCACAGGCTCCACTGTCGGCCAATAGGATGAATGGCCCTTCCGAGGGCTTGAAGGGGCAAGGGACTTTCCGTCGAGACGGCACGAACGGGACGGGGCAGCCTGCCATGGAGGCTGTACCTGTCCCGTTTGCGTTGTCGGAGCCATGACGCAGCGTTCTCCGCAACGATCCGATGCGATTTCTGCAAGCCCCTGGCGATGACTTGGATGCAGGGGAAGGCGTGCGGATCCTCGTTTCCCCGAAGATCAGCACGAATAGCCGGATCTCCGAGAGCCATCCGTCGCGCAGCCGTGAACCAAGATCAGGAACGGGATCGATCCGGACGCCGTTCCTGAGCCCCTGGGCCGCTCCGGTCCCGGGTGAGGAGAAGCGCCATGAGCAGCACCACCGACAAGATAAAGGGTCTCGCCAACGAGGCCGTCGGCAACGTGAAGCAGGGCATCGGCAACGTGACCGACAACGACAAGCTCAAGGCCGAGGGCAAGGCGCAGGAACTCAAGGGCGACGCCCAGAAGACGACCGGGGACGTCAAGGACGGCGCCAAGCACGTGGCCGACAAGGTCACCGGCAAGGCCTGAAACATTGGGGTGGGCCGGCGCGGCCGACCCGCCCCCCGCTCCCCCGGCCATAGGCGGGGCCGCAAGGATACATTAAACTCGAATTTAGTATTCAGTTTCGCGAACGTTCAGATTTGAGAGACTCTAAGGAGGCTCGGAATTTGGAGGCGCGAAACCGATGGACGACAGCTTTCCCGCAGCCGAGCCCGATGGCGGCGTAGACGTCGTCGATGTCGGCGCACATGTCCGCAAGCACCTCGGGACCGCTTTGCAGTCCTACTTCGCCCTGCCGGTCGGGACCGAGCTTCCGCAGCGACTTGCATACCTCATCGAACGGTTCGACGCCGCCGTCGGACCGGCGAAGGCCAACCCCGAGAATGCCTTCCGAGATACGTTGATCGGGGCGGTGCCGGCCTTGAGGGGTTTCGCGTTCTCCCTTGCCGGCGACGCGACGCGGGCCGACGATCTCGTGCAGGAAGCCTTGGTGAAGGCTTGGGCCAACCGGCATCGCTTCACGCCGGGTACCAACTTCAACGCCTGGCTCTTCACGATCCTCCGCAACCAGTTCTACACCGAGATGCGCAAGGCCAAGCGCGAGGTCGAGGATGCCGACGGCATCCATGCTGCGACGCTGACCGCCCTCCCGGACCAGGAAGGCGTCGTGAACCTGAGGAAACTGCAGGATCGGCTCGCCGGCATCCCCGAGGCCCAACGGATCGCCCTGCTTATGGTGGGCGCGGAGGGCTACACCTACGAGGAAGCCGCCGAGTTGCTCGAATGTCGGGTCGGAACGGTGAAAAGCCGTGTCAGCCGGGCGCGAGCCTACCTGTCCGGCGTGCTCGGACTGGGCGACTCCTCGACGACGGATGCCCTCGCCTGAGGGGAGCCGTGAAAGGCCGAGGTTCCGGAAGGAGCCCCGGCCAAATCCCCATCGATGTCACATCGGGCGGCCGTGCATCGTCAATCGCGTGACCCAATCACGTGGAGACCGCACGATGCCCAAAGCCATTCCGGTACTCGCCGGCATCCTCGGCGCAGGACTGGCCGGGAACGGCGTCTTCATGCTCGCCGCGCCGGAGGCATGGTACTTTGCGGTACCGGGCGTGACGACGACAGGCCCCTTCAATCAGCACTTCCTGCGCGATATCGGTTTGATCTTCGTGCTGATCGGGTCGGGGTTCGCGTATGGCGCTGCCCGCCCGGGACAGCGCTCGCTTCTCTGGACCCTCGGTGCCGTCTGGCTCTCGGGCCACGCGCTGTTCCACTTCTGGGAGGTTGCGGTGGGCATCTGCGGGCCGGAGGTCCTGCCCCGCGATTTCCCTTCGGTGACGCTTCCTGCGCTTATCGCGCTCGCCCTCAGCGTCTGGTCGTTCCGCCATGCCGACCATCGATGATCCGACCCGCGTCTTCGAAAAGGAACGGGCGCGGCTCGTCCGCCTCGCCTACCGCATGCTCGGGTCCCTCGGCGAGGCCGAGGACGTCGTGCAGGACGCTTGGCTGCGCTGGCGGCAGGTCGACCATGCCGGGGTCGCGTCGGCCGGCGCCTTCCTGTCACGGACGGTGACGCGGCTTTGCCTGGACGTGATGAAGTCCGCCCGGGTCCGGCGTGAGACCTATCTCGGAACCTGGTTGCCCGAGCCCGTTGCCCTGGTCCCGGACGAAGCCCCCGGCGATGACCTCACGCTCACGCTGATGCTCGCCCTGGAGAGGCTCTCGCCGCTGGAGCGGGCCGCGTTCCTCCTGCACGACGTCTTCGCGGTCCCGCTCGACGAGATTGCCGAGACGCTTCGGCGAGAGCCACCGGCGGTCCGTCAACTCGCGGCGAGAGCCAGGAAGCACGTGCAAGCCGCACGTCCGCGTTTCCCCGTCGAGAGGGAAGAGGGCGCGCGCATCGCCAAGGCCTTCTTCGAGGCATCGACGACGGGCGACGTCGCGGCGCTGCGCGGCATGCTCGCCGATGCCGTCGTGGTGCACTCCGACGGAGGCGGAAAGGTGCTCGCCTTCCCGCGGCCGATCATCGGAATCGACAAGGTCACGCGCATGTTCGAGGGGGTCGTGCGCAAGTCGTGGATCCAGGATGCCCGCAAGCTGCGGGACCTCTGGATCGATGGCCTGCCAGGCTATCTCAGCCTGGAGCCGGGCGGGATGCTCCAGACCGTCGCCCTGGACATCCAGGGCGGGATGATCGTCGGCATCTACTTCACCCGCAACCCGGACAAGCTCCAGCGAATGGCGATGTCGTTCGGAGGGGCGGCGGGAGCGCCGCCCCCTCACTGAGCCTCAACGGCGGGCGATTGCCAGCTCCCTCCGGCAGACCGTCGAGAACGCGCAGAGCGGATCGAGGTCGCTGGCGTGGCGGATGTCGGCGAAGGCGGCGAGAACCTTGTTCGGGGCGAAGTAAGTCTCGCCGATGCGCTGCATGACGCGCTCGGCTTCCTGAAGCGTCTCCGGCTCCCCGAAGAGCCGGATCTTATTTACGATGGCATAGAGGCTTACCAGCTTGGCCGGGTCGTCGAGTTCGTGCCGGAAGGCATCGCCGAACAAGGTCGACGCCTCCCTGATGAACTCGCCATACAGCGCTTCCCGTCGCGCCCGGTCCTGCACCAGCAGGGTGGCGCGCTCCTGGCTGTGTTGCGTCAGCCAGGTGGTCGCGAAGGAGGCCATCGCGCCGATGGCCGAACCGGCCAGCGCCGACAGCGCCGGAAGATAGGCTGCATCCATCGGCGGGAGGCCTCAGGCCGTGCGCTTCGGCTGTGCCGCCAGCCAGTCGCCGTAGCGCCGCTGCGAGAGCCACGCGTCACCGGTGGGCGTCAGCCAGGGGCCGCCGAGGACCACCCCGAAATACGGTGCGGTGTCGTCCGTGCGGATGTCGTGCGTCTCGCCGAGGCCCTGGAAATGACGCTTCACCAACCCGACCATCGGCAGCCGCTCGGGCCCGGCGATCTCGACCATGCCGTTTCGCGGTGGCGCCAGCGCAGCCTCGGCGACCTTCGCGGCCACGTCGGCCGACGCGATGGGCTGGATCGACGCGGAGGTCACGCGCGCGACGCCGTCGACGAGCGCGGCTCCCGCGATGGCGGCGACGAACTCGAAGAACTGCGTGGCGCGGACCAACGTCCAGGGCACGCCCGCCGAGGCGATCAGTTCCTCTTGGGCCAGCTTGGCCCGAAAGTACCCGCTGTCGAGCAGGAGTTCGGTCCCGACGACCGAGAGCGCGACGTGGTGGGAGACGCCGGCATCCTTCTCGGCGGCGGCGAGGTTCCGTCCGGCGCGGACGAAGAAATCCATGGCCGCGTCGTCGGCGAACGATGGCGAGTTGGCGACGTCGACCACCACGCCTGCGCCCTTCAACGCTTCCGAGAGGCCTTCGCCCGTGACGGCGTTGACGCCGGTGTTCGGCGAGGCCGCGAGGACCTCGTGGCCGGCAGCCTTCAGGGTGGTGACGACCTGAGAGCCGATCAGCCCCGTGCCGCCGATGACGACGATCTTCATGTGACGCTCCGTCCTGTGTCCGGTCCCGGTGGGGACGTTCGAAACCAAGACGAGAGCGGTCCCACCCGGTGTGACATCGCCTCCGGTGAAATCGATCCGGGCGGGGTCCAACCGCCCTACGGCCAGGAAAGTCCGTCCCGCCGGAGAGGCAACGCCGGAGGACCTCCTCCGGCGCCGCCGCTGCCTTGGCCATTGCTGGGGGCGTGGTCAGTAATCCCAGAACACCGGCACCCAACGGAAGGCGTCGCCATCGACCGCGACCCTGCCGACGGACGGGAACGGCAGGTGCGTGGCCACCAACTGTTCCCTGGTCCCGGCCAATTCCCGCAGAAGACGGATACGGACGCGGGCCGCCTCCTCGGGGTCGTGCTCGAAACCGTTGTGCCAGTCGGGTTGGTCGAATCCGACGGGGAAGATGGCGTCGCCGGCGAACGTGAGGCGCTCTCCGCTGGATGCCAGGCGGACCACGCTGTGCCCGGGGGTGTGCCCACCGGTGCGGTGGACGACCACCCCAGGGGCGACCTCATGCGCTTCCTCGAAGGTTCGCAGGTTGCTGCGGTACAACTCGGAGAATCGTTTGGCCGTGGATCGCAGCGCGTCCGGGAAGCCCGTCGGCATGGAGGTGCGGGAGAAATCGGGAGCCTCCCAGAACGCGACCTCGGCGGCCGCCACGTGTATCCTCAGGTCGGGCCGCAACCGGTCCTTGACCCCTTCGATGAGGAGGCCACCGATATGGTCCATGTGCATGTGCGTCAGCACCACGTCGGTCACGGACGCCAGGTCGATGCCGCCCGCTTCCAGTCGTTTGACCAACTGGCCGGCCCGCGGCAGGGCCAGGTCCGGATCCAACCCGAGCCCGGCGTCGACGAGGATCGTCTGTCCGCCGCTCCGTACCAGGACGGCGTTCAGCGGCCAGTCGAACGCGTCCGGCGCCAGGAACATGTCGTCCAGCCATGCCGCCCGAAGCGCCGGGTCGGCATTGTGGGCGAGCATGGCCGTCGGAAGGGGCAATACCCCGTCGCTGACGATCAGCACGTCGATCTCGCCGATGCGTACCGCGTAGCGCGACGGCGCCAACTCCTCCGTCCCTGGATGCGGGCGGTCGGGATATCCGGGGTCGGTCCGCCCGGTTCGGCCGGTCTCTACGATGTTCATGGCTGTCCCTTTCAGGGGGACGCGCGTGGATGCACCTGGCTCACCGCCATAAAGACTCGCGCGTCATGCCACCGGGACGAGATTGGGGAGGCAGACGTGACATCCGCTTTCACATCCGTGACGCCGCGACGGCTGCAAGGGGTATCAAATCGGATGCGAGCCGGCCCGCGGTCGCCGGGTCGCGCTTCCGATGTGCGCCCGCACGTCGGCGGAGCCGACGTCGGTGCGGAAGAGGCGCCTACCAATCGACGTTCACCCGTTGGTCGTCCTTCGCGCCCAGTCCGGATGGACCCTCATCGCGACGACGCCAGGGAAGCCGGATATGCGCCAGGTACGGATAGACGGCGGGCAGGACCACAAGCGTCAGGAGCGTCGCGGTGACGAGGCCACCGATCACCACCGTGGCGAGCGGACGCTGTACCTCGGCGCCCGCGCTCGTCGAGAGCGCCATCGGCAAAAAACCGAGAGCCGCCACCAGCGCGGTCATCAGGACCGGCCGCAGGCGCATCTCGGCTGCGCGGGTCGCCGCCTCCCGGGCATCGAGGCCGATCCGTTCGAGGTCCCGGATGTAGCTCGTCAGCACCACGCCGTTGAGGATGGCGATGCCGAAGGTGGCGATGAATCCGATTGCCGCCGAGATCGAGAATGGCAGCCCGCGCAGGTACAGGGCGACGATGCCACCGGTCGCGGCCACGGGCACGTTGAGGAAGATCAGCCCGGCGAGGCGGATGTCGCCGAACATGACCACGAGCAGCACCAGGATCGCCGCCATCGCGGCCGGTACCACGACGGAGAGCCGGCTTGTCGCTTCCTGAAGGTTCTGGAACTGCCCGCTCCACTGCAGCGAGTAGCGCGGGGGCAAAGGAACCTGCGCCTGGACCGCGGCCTGCGCGTCGGTCACGAAGCTCTGGACGTCGCGACCACGGACGTTGGCCTGGACCGAGATCCGCCGCTGGAGCTTTTCCCGGCTGATCTGGGCCGGTCCCGTCGCCACGTCGACCGAGGCGACCAGCGAGAGTGGCACCAGCGCCTTGCCATTGCGCCCGACCGGCAGGTCGCGGATGCGCTCGATGTCGCTGCGGTCGGTGGACTTCAACCGGACCACGATGTCAGTGATGGAGTTGTCGTCGCCGTAGATCATGCCGGCGGTTCGCCCGCCGATGCTTTCCACCACGTCGAGGATGTCGCTGACGTTGATGCCGTAGCGAGCGGCCGCGGCCCGGTCGACCTGGATCGAGAGCGCCGGCATGCCCGCCTGCGCCTCGGCCTTCACGTCGGCGGCACCGGTGACGCCGGAGACCGCGCGCACGATGGCGTCGGCCTTGTCCTTCAGCACCTTGAGGTCGTCGCCGTAGAGGCTGATGGCCACGTCGCCGCGCACGCCCTCCAACAGGTCGTCCATTCGCATCTGGATCGGCTGCGAGAACGCGTAGGACACTCCGGGCACCTCCGCGCGCAGACGCTTGTCGATGGCGGCGACGAGCCCTTCCTGGGTGTCCGCCGTCGTCCAGGTCGAGGGGTCGGCCAACGTGATGAAGCTGTCGGTGGATTCCACCCCCATCGGGTCGGTGGGGATCTCGGCGCTGCCGGTCAGCGACACGACCCGCTTGACCTCTGGGAAGCTCTTCAGGGTCCGCTCGATGCGGTTCATGACCTTGAGCGAGGCGTCGAGGTTGATGCCGGGCAGCTTCTCGGAGGTGATGACGATGGAGCCCTCCGAGAGCTTGGGCAGGAACTCGCCCCCGAGCCGGGTCGCGAGCCAGCAACTCCCGGCGAACAGGCCGAACGTCACCAGGACGGTGATCCCCGTGCGGCGCTCGGCCAGCCTCAGCACGGGGGTGTAGGCGCTGCGCGCCCAATGGATGAGGCGGGTCTCGCGCTCGCCGATCCCGGGTCCGGCCAGCACGATGGCGGCGAGCGCCGGCATCAGGGTCATGGTCAGGACCAGCGAGCCGGCGAGCGCCAGGATGACGGTCAGCGCCATCGGCCGGAACATCTTGCCCGCGACCCCTTCGAGGGCGAGGATGGGCAGGTAGACCATGATGATGATGGCCACCGCGAACAGGATCGGGCGGGCCACCTCGACGGTCGCCTTGCGGATGACCTCCTCGGCCGGCCGCTCCGGGTGCTCGCCGCGTGCGCGCAGGACGTTCTCGATCATTACCACGGCGCCGTCGACGATGAGGCCGAAGTCGATGGCGCCGAGGCTCATCAGGTTGCCCGAGAGCCCGAACAGCCGCATCCCGGCAAACGCCATCAGCATGGACAGGGGGATGGCGGCCGCCACCACCAGGCCGGCCCGCAGGTTGCCCAGCAGCAGGAGCAGCACGACGATGACGAGTACCGCCCCCTCCATGAGGTTGTGCTCGACGGTGCGGATGGTCCGCGCCACCAGGGTGCTGCGGTCGTAGTACGGCACGATCTCGACGCCCGGCAGCAGTTGCGGGCGCAGGGCCTCGATGGTCTGCTTCACGGCCACGACCACGGCGCTGGCGTTCTCGCCCTGCTGCATCATGGCGATGCCGACCACGGTCTCCCCGGCCGCATCGTGCGTTACGGCGCCGAGACGGACCTTCGGCGCCTCCACCACCTCGCCCAGGGTCGCGACCGTCACAGGCACGCCGCCGGGGCCCGTGGTCACGACGATATTGGCAAGGTCCTTCGTATCCTTGGCAAGCCCGAGGCCGCGTATTACCTCCTGCTGGTCATTGTGCTCGATGTAGGCGCCGCCCCGTGCGGCGTTGTTCTCGGTGAGCGCCGTGTAGACCTGCCCCATCGTCACGCCGTAGCGATGCAGGCTCTCGGCGGCGATGCGGACCTCGTAGGTCGGCATCTGACCGCCGTAGACGTTCACGTCGGCGATGCCGGGGGTCAGCTTGAGCTTCGGCGCGATGGTCCATTGCAGGATGCGCTTCAGGGCCATCGGCGAGTAGCCCGGGCCCCGCACCTCGAACTGGTAGATCTCGCCCAATCCCGTCGCCATCGGACCCATTTCGGGATCGCCGACGCCGGCCGGCATCATCGTCTTCGCCAAGGGCAGGCGCTGGAACACCTGGGATCTTGCCTCGGTGATCGACATGGAATCGTCGAAGGTCACGTAGACGGCCGAGACGCCGTAGCGCGACGTCGAGCGGATGCCCGACAGGCCCGGCGCCCCGGCCATGGCGTTCTCGACGGGGAAGCTGACGAGGCGCTCGACCTCCAGGGGGCCGAGGCCCGGCGACAGCGTCAGCACCATGACCTGCTTCGGCGAGACGTCGGGCACCGCGTCGATGGACAGGCCTTCGAGGTTGACGATGCCGCCGACCGCGCCGGCGAGCGCCAGGACGAGGACGAGCCAGCGGCGGCGGATGAGGAGGGCGAACCAGGCGTTCATCGCGACCTCAATCTGTCGAGCCGAGCAGGGCGCGCATCAGGATGGCCTTGAGGCCGAAGCTTCCTTGCGTCGCCACCGTCTCCCCAAGCTGGATTCCGGATTTCACCTCGACCCAGTCGGCACGCTGGACTCCGAGCGTGAGGTCTCGTTTCTCGAAACGGTCGTTGCCGGTGCGCACGAAGGCGATGGGGCCGCTCTCGGTCTGCTGGATCGCCGCGGCCGGCACCGTGACGCCCTCACGCCCGAGATCGGCGGCGATCTCCACGGAAACGAACATGTTGGCGCGTAACGTCCCGTCCGGGTTGGCGATCTCGATGCGGGCCGGGGCGGTGTTGGTCATCGGGTCGATGGCGGCGTTGACCGACCGGACCCGGCCCTCGAAGCGGGGATGCGCCGTCACTGGGGCTTCGATGGTCGCCCGGTCGCCGGCCTTCACGGTCGAAATGTCGTGACCGTAGAGGTTGGCCAGGACCTGGATCTGCGAGGGGTCGGCCACCGTGAAGGCGTCGCGATTGGTATCGACCACCTCGCCCAGGGTGATCCCCGCCATCGTCACCACGCCGTCGATGGGCGAGACGATGGCGCTGACGCCTGGAGCCTCTCCGGGCGCCGGGGCGAGGCGCTCGTACTGTGCCCGGTAAAGGTCGACCTGCGACTTGGCGGACAGGGTTGCGGAATGGGCCTTGGCGAGGTCGACCTGGCGCCGGTCGACCTCGGCCTGGGCGACGCCACCCATCTTCACGAGGTCGCTGCCGCGCTTCAGGTTCGTCTCGGCGACCTTCTCCGTGGCCTGCGCCTCTCCGAGGCTGGCCTGGGCGGCTGCAAGGCCGTTACGGGCGTCGAGGACACCTGAGGCATCGAGGGTGGCCAGCGTCTGGCCGGCCTTCACCCGGTCGCCGGGCTGCACCGAGAGGCTGAGAACCCGCCCCGAGGTGCGGGGCTTCAGGCGGGTGACCCTGCGCTCGTCGAAGGCGACCATGCCGGGCGTGCGCACGGGCAGGATGATCCGGCGCGTCTCGGCTTGCCCGAAGGCCAGTCCGAGGCGGCCCTGGCCGTCGGCATCGAGCCAAACGACGTTGTCCTCGGTCGGCTGCTCGGAGGCGGCAGGGGTCGTCGTCGCGGCCTCGGGTGCCGTGGGCGCCAACCCGACCGTCTGGAGAAGCGGTTCGACATAAGGCCGGACGGCGTCGCGATACCACCAGCCAGCCAGCCCGAGCGCGGCCAGGCAAACGGCCAGGGCCCACCACGAACGGGGACCGATCCTCATGGATGCAGGATCGGGTGCCGCGGTGCCAATGGAGATTTCCTTCGTGCCCGATCCGCCGGCAGTCCGAGATGCGCGCACCCCGCCACGGTCGACGATCTCGGCATCGCCGGTCCCGGGCATGTCGGTCTCCGCCTCCCTCAGCACGATATCATCCACGGTTCAGATTAGAGTTGTTCTAAGACCTAGAGCTTGCGACGGTACTCGCCATTAAATTCGCGTTCACACTCGTGGTCCCGGCACCGGTCCCGAACCACATGATGGACCGGGACAGGGGCATGGGCCCGGGAGTGGACCGGGTTGGCCAAGCTTCTGCTGATCGAGGACGATGCCGCGACGGCCGAGGAGATCCTCGCCGACCTGCGTGGGCGCGGGCACGAGGTCGCGTGGGTCGCCACAGGGCCGGAAGGCGCGGATGCGACCCGTTCGGGGACCTGGAACGCCATCATCCTCGACCGGATGCTTCCGGGCCTGGACGGGCTCACCCTGCTGCGCGACCTGCGCGCCACCGGGGACCGGACGCCCGCACTCGTCCTGAGCGCGCTCGGCGACGTCGACGAGCGCATCCGCGGCCTGCGCGCCGGCGGCGACGATTACCTGGGCAAGCCCTTCGTTCTCGGCGAACTCGCGGCCCGCATCGAGGCCCTGTTGCGGCGTCCGACGGACTCCCGCGAGACGGTCCTCAGGGTCGGGACCTTGGAGCTCGACCTGCTCGCCGGGACCGGACGCCGGGGCGTGCGCGACCTCGACCTGCTGCCGCGCGAGCTCAAGCTGCTCGAATACCTCATGCGCCGGCCGGGCCAGGTCGTGACCCGGGCGATGATGTTCGAGGAGGTCTGGAACTACCGGTTCGCACCCAAGTCCAACCTGATCGACGTCCATGTCGGACGCCTGCGCAAGAAGCTTGAGATCGATGGCGAGCCGATCCTCATCCACAATGTCCGCGGAGAGGGCTTCACCCTGACACCCGATGTCTAGGCTGACCCGCTCCTTCGCGTTCCGCTGGGCGCTGGGCATCGCCCTGTGGTCGACCCTGCTGTCGTTGATGCTGTTCGCATTCGTGTACTGGCAGACCGCCGCCTTCATGCAGGACGAGCTCAACCAAGTGCTCCGCCATGAGGTCCGTTATGCCGCCCGGGACCCGGGGCAGGCGGCAAACCGCATCGAGACCTGGATCAGCGAGGACCTGCACAGCGTCCACTTCGCCGGCCTTTTCGGTCCCGATGGGAGAAAGCTCGCGGGTAACCTCGATGCGCGACCGGCCAACCTGCCCCTGGATGGCGAGGTCCGCCGGATCGGCACCGAGGTCGCCATCGCGGGACGGCGCCTGCACGAGGACCTCTGGTCGGCGGCCGTGGACCTGAGCGACGGGACCGTCGTGGTGGTGGCCCACGACACCGACGAGATCGACCGCGCCAAGGCCACGGTGATCCGGGCGCTCGGCCTCGCCCTCGTCCCGACCCTGGCCTTCTCCATCCTCGGCGGCGTGCTCCTCGCCGGACGCGCCAAGCGCCGCCTCGCCTCGACGGAGGCGGCGGTCGCGCGCGTGATGCGTGGGGACCTGCGTCAGCGCCTGCCGGTCGGCGAGGCGGGGGACGAGTTCGACCGCCTTGCGCGGGACGTGAACGGGATGCTCGACGAGATCGAGCGGCTCATGGACGAGGTGCGCGGCGTCGGTGACGCCGTGGCACACGACCTCCGCACGCCCCTGACGCGGCTCCGGCTGCGCCTGGAGCGCGGCCGCGATCAGGCACGGGACATCGACGAACTGCGCGAGGCGGTGGACCAGGGGCTGGTCTGGATCGACCAGACGTTGGAGATGGTGACGGCGGTTCTCCGCATCGGCGAGATCGAGCATGGCCGCCGATGCGCCGCCTTCGGTCCTGTCGACCTTGGGCTCGTGGTGAGCGAGGCGGCGGAACTGTTCGAGCCCCTCGCCGAAGATAAGGGGATCGACCTCAAGACGGCGGTCGACGCGGGTGTCCCGCCCATCGAGGGCGACCGAAGCCTCATTTTCGAGGCGATCTCGAACCTCCTCGACAACGCGATCAAGTTCACGCCGGCCGGGGGCAGCGTCAGGGTCGGTCTCGACCGACGCGACGGCGATGGCGACGCCGTGATATCGGTGGAGGATACGGGCCCCGGAATCGTTTCCGGCGAGCGCGACCTGGTTTTCAAACGGTTCTATCGCGCGGAACGCGCCCGACAGACCCAGGGCAACGGACTTGGCCTCGGCCTCGTCGCCGCAATCGCCAAGCTGCATGGGTTCTCGCTGACCGTGGGCGACGGTCGAGCAGGCGGATGCCGTTTCGAAATGGAATGCCCGGTGGCGGACAGTCGTTCGACCATCACGGATTGACCGGGTGCCCGCGGGCGGACCCATGGAATGATGGTCCACAACACAGTTTGCGTCAGACCACTTCCCGTCAAGGCCGCGACCCGAAAATGAATATAATTTTAGGAATTGTTCCAGGGCGTGCTTCGGTGGGAAGCATATCCGATGAAGTCGAGAAATACGCTTGCAGTGGGGAGGTGGGCCTACGTGGTCATCGCCTTCGCCATGATCAATTCACCGGCAACGGCAGGGCACACACAGGCCCGGAAGTATCCGCCGCTTTCGTTCTCGGAGCCGGTCGGGGTGCCTCACAAGCGCTGAGCGGGCTCGTGCATCAGTCGCGGATCGCTGCAGTGGTATTGCAGGGCGGACCAGACCTGCGACCTCAATTGCTCGACCGCCCCGCCGGGTATGGAATGCCACGGCGGCGGCGGCTGAGGAAATCGATGACCCGTGACCGATGTGCGGGACATCCAAGAGCGTTTCCCGGCATTCGCGGCAATCTTAAATTCGGCGTCATTTTCGAACGCTTCTAAACTGCAGCCGTTTCCAAGGTCCACACCGCCCGTCCGGGCGGTGCACGCTCCAAGGTCAAATCGGCACCTCATGAAGAACGCTCGTTTCCTCTCGGCCCTGCTCCTTGTCGGGACCGCCTTGCCGCTGCCCGTCCTCGCCAACGGCGCGCCGACCGCCGCCCCCTCGGCCCCGAGCGCGATGAAGGTCCTTTCGCGGATCGACCTCGCCCAGGCCGACCAGCCAAGCGCGAAGAGCGTCGACGACGTCCGCGGCTCCTCGCAGACCAAGACCACCAGTCCGCAGCCGGTCGGCGCCTTCCCGACCAACGAGATGTCGGGGATGCCGGTCATCGGACTCGATGGCGGCGCCGACGCGATCAAGAAGGACGTCGCGGCCCTTCAGCAGACCCTCACCGAGCTGCAGCAGCTCCAGCTCCAGACCAAGCAGGCCCACTGGAACGCCTCCGGCACCCTGTACTACCCGCTGCACCTGCTGCTTCAGGAGCACTACGAGGGCCTGTCCAAGTACGCCGACACCATCGCCGAGCGCCTGCTCGCGGTCGGGGCCTCGGCTGACGGGCGCGCCAACACCATCGTGAGGACCTCGGGCGTCCCCGAGATCCCCGGGGGCTTCCTCGACGACGCCCAGATCCTGGTCTGGTTCACCAACGCCTACAAGCGGGTCGGCGAGGAGGTGAACGCCGCCATCAAGGCGACCGAGCAGGTCGACCCGACCACCTCCAACCTCCTGCAGGAGGTCGAGCACGGCATCGCCAAGTACCAGTGGCAGATGCGTGCCCAGCTTCAGCGCACGAAGACCGACCCGAACACGGGCTGGGACCTCAACGACAACAAGCCCGTCGACCTCGCGCCCCAGGCGCCGTCGAAGCCCTGATGCACTCCGGTCACGCATGCGCCCCCCACGGCGCGGGCGTGACCCACTTCGACGGGACATGACATGCCGATTCAACAAGCCGCCTACGACCGCACCACCATCGCCCTGCACTGGATGATGGCCGGGCTGGTGCTGATCCTCTGGCTGGTCGGCACCTTGCTCGAAGATCTCGTTCCGAAGGGCGCGCTTCGGTCAGGAATTTGGTCGGCCCACTTCGTCCTGGGCTTCGCCTTCACCGGCGTCATCGTCGCGTTGCTGGTTTGGCGGCATACGAAGGGCCGCCAGTTGCCGGTCGAGGATCAGGGTCCCCTCCATGTCCTCGCCAAGACGACCCATGCCGCCCTGTTCCTGCTGCTCTTCGCCATCGCCGGGCTCGGCATCGCCAACGCCTTCGTGCGCGGCGCCACCCTGATCGGACCGATTGCCCTGCCGCAATTCGGTGATCCGGAATGGCGCAAGCCGCTGACCCAGTGGCACGGTCTTGCTGCCAACATCCTGATGGCGGTCGCCGCCTTCCATGCAGCGGCCGCGCTCGTCCACCATTACCTGTGGCACGACGCCGTGCTGCGTCGCATCCTGCCGGGACGTGTTCCTTCCGCCCCATACGAAAGATCCTGAGAACGATGCGCGCGACCCATAAGGAGAACCATCTGATCGACCGCGTCGGCTGGCTGAGGGCCGCGGTACTCGGCGCCAACGACGGCCTCGTCTCGACGGCCAGCCTCATCGTCGGCGTCGCCGCGTCCTCCGCCGCATCCGGGGAGATCCTCGTCGCCGGGACGGCCGGACTCGTGGCCGGCGCGATGTCGATGGCGGCCGGCGAGTACGTCTCGGTCAGTTCCCAGTCGGACACCGAGCAGGCCGACCTCGCCCGTGAGCGACGCGAACTCGAAGAGGACCCGGCCGCCGAGCGGGAGGAACTGGCGGGGATCTACGTCGCGCGCGGCCTCGACCAAGACCTGGCGCTGAAGGTGGCGGACCAACTCATGGCTAAGGATGCACTCGGCGCTCACGCCAGAGATGAGCTCGGCATCTCCGAGTTCACCACGGCGCGTCCGATCCAGGCGGCGTTGACGTCGGCGGCGACGTTCTCCGCCGGGGCGGCCCTCCCCTTGCTCGTTGCCGCGCTTTCACCGGCGAACGTCGTGGTCTACGCAGTGTCGGGCTCCTCCCTGCTGTTCCTGGCCGTACTCGGCGCGCTCGGGGCCAAGGCAGGGGGCGCCGCTATTCCGCGAGCGACCACGCGGGTGGCGTTCTGGGGCGCGGCGGCGATGGCCGTTACGGCCGGCATCGGAAATCTCGTCGGAAAGGCCGTCTGAGCGACCGGTCGTTGGTCGCGGCCTCAAGGCACCTGCTGGACGATGCCAAGCAGGAGAGCTCCGGCCGCGATGAACCCGATGCAGCTTGCCCCGAGAAGCAACCGTCCGGCGACGATGAGGGCCATGCCGACGCCTGCCGTCAGAGGTCGTTCGACGGCCTTGCGGTTATCGTTCGCGGGAATTCCGATGCGGGAGTCGCGACGTGCCGTCGTCACCCCGGCACGGATCAAGGGCATCCGATCCTCGTTCGGCAGATGACGGATCGCTCTCATGGCAGCATCCCCTGCGGCGAGCCACGATGGCACGACCATGCGACCCGCGACGAACGGAGCCGCTAGGCTTCCCATGACGGCCGACGGCACCGAGACCCTGGTTGAGGCCGCTGTCACCGCTTCCTGGGGACATGGCGAGGAGGATTCGGTTATTCCAGGGCCGGGTCGGCCACCACCGATCCGATTCCGTTGGCCATGATGGTAGGCTTGGCGGATCGGCGTCGGCCCCGGATTTCGCGGAAACGCTCCAACCAAGCCTGAGACATGGCATCGTTCCCGGGTCAGTGCATCCGTCGGTCCATGCAAGCGGCGGTGACGTCCTGCCCGGTCTCGACGTCCCGGACGAAAATGCGATGCCCCTCCGCCCTGAACCGTTCGAGGTCCTCGGCCGAGACGTAGGTCTTGCTCCCGGGATCGTACAGGCGGGAGCCGGCGTAGCGCCTGAGCTGCAGGATGGGTTGCGGTCTCTTCTTCGGCATCGCTTCCATGGGGCTGGCGTCGCCGACGGCTCGGCACGATCCTTACCTTGGAACGATTACAGTCTACGATGGGGGCGTGCAATGATCGACCGGCGCTCGTGGCCCGAACCCCTGCCCCATCCGCGAGATACCGAGGGACCTCAGCCGATGATCCTTCGAGAGGCGATGGTGGTGTCCGGGGCGAACTCGTAGATCCGTATCGACCCGGTCGCGAGTTCAAGGCACTCGACCTCGCCCGGGCCGAGGCCTTCGAGCGCCATCACCATGGCCCGCAGCGCGTTGCCGTGCCCGACGACGAGGGTCGGACCGCGCATCGTCGCCGGCTGGATGTGCCTCAGGTGGAAAGGCAAGACCCGTGCGACGGTGTCCCTGAGGCTTTCGCCGTTCGGCGGCCGGCCCTCGTACGACCGACGCCAGTCCTCGACCTGCTCCGCTCCGAAACGCTTGTGTGAGGTCGCCTTGTCGAGACCGCCGAGGTCGCCGTAATCGCGCTCGTCCAGCGCCGCGTCCTGACGGGGGACGAGTTCCGCCTGTCCGAGCGCACCGAGTGCCAGCGACATGGTCGTGACGGCCCGCGTCATGGTGGAGGTGAAAGCCGCCTCGAAGCGATGCCCCTCGTTCCTCAGGGTCGTCCCAACCGCGCATGCCTCACGCCGGCCGTTCTCGGTCAGAGGAGGATCGAGCCTGCCGGTGAAAAGGCCATCAGCGTTGGCTTGGCTCTCCCCATGCCGGACCAGGACAAGGCGTCGCGACGGGGGCATGGTCGACAATCCTGTTCCATCCTCCATCTATGGAGCCTCGGAGGTGGTCTGCCTGATAGCCGACCCATTGATGCGCTTCAAAGCATCACAATTCCGGGCTGAAGCAACCTCGTGTCGACAGCTTCCGCCATGCGCAGGCGCTCCCTCACCATGATCGCCGCGGCCTCGGCCTCCGCCGCCTTCTTCAAGGCCACGCCGGCCTTCGGCAGGCCTGTCTCGACCGCCTCCGGCAAGCCCGCAAACTCGGTGACTAGGCTGCAAGCACGCTCCCGAGTCCAGTCCGCCAGGTGCTCGCCGACGCTTTGGTTGTTTCAGGCCACACCCGCGTCCAGCTTGACCCGTGCCCACACGCTCTTTGCCCTCGGCCCAAATTTGGTCTGCAGGTCGGAAGTTCTCCCGGGTATCTTCACTCAGCGGAGGAACGGCTTTTCTTTTGATGCAGTAATCGAAAAGCGGTTGGGCGGTGCTCCGTTGGTCCTACCCCGACAGCGGGCTGCAGAACAACGTCCGCTTACAGGCAGCCGCTGAAACGCGATGAGCGGCCGGGTTGGGTCGAAAGCGGACGGCACTAAGCGTTGGGTTTCGACCACTAGGGCAGAGGCCGCGCGGGCTCGCTCGGAAGCGGGCCAGCGCGATCCTGCGCCTCGTCGGCGACGGCCTCGATGCCGGCCCTGCACCGAACCGCGACCCCGCTGTCATCAGGGCGGCCTTCGAGGCCACGATCGCGGCCGCTTGCCGGGGCTGAGACCTCCGCACTTCTGAGGAGCTTCGAAGCGAAGCAAAGACGCGGGGAACGGAGGTCATGCCTCACCGAAGCGGAATGCCCCAAATATCCGTCAGCCCGTAGAGGGCCGCCGCCCTATCCCGCTCGTAAGCCGCCTCCGCCTCGCCGCGTTCGACTGCATGGCGTGCCCGAGCGAGCGCCCGATCGTACCCGCGCATGTCAAAGGCGCTCAGGCGGCGGCGGAGGACGGCGCCTCTAATGGGCGGGAGAGCCCGGAGACGTGCGAGCGCAGCAGCGCCACGCTCTGGGCAGTGTCCGACACCGCCACCGTGAGTTCGACCAACGCCGACAGAAGGTCGTCGAAGCCCGAGGTCTCCTCCTCGGGGTCCTGCGGCGCCAGGGCCGCCACGATCGCATGCAGCAGCCGGTCCTGGGCGTCGAGCCGATGCAGGATTTCCGTCTCGTCCATCTTCCATTCCTCTCAGCTGAAGTCCAACAAGCCGGGCACTCACCGCCGCGGCAGGAATTCGATCGCCATCGAACCGGCGCGCCGCCGCACCGAGGAGGCGGGTCGCAAGGTGCGGCATGCCGCTCGCGTCGACGACGACGGGCCCTGATCGGCCCGCCCGTAGAGCTAGACCGCGCTCGGCCAGCGCCGCCTCGAATCCCGCGGCATCCTCGCTCGCTCGCCACGCATCGAGGGCCGCCCGGCGCACGCCGTCGAGCGGGATCCCCGTGCGCTCCTGGACGAGCCTCTCGACAGGCGAGAGCGCCGCCACCGGCCGTTCCGATTCGGTCGTCCCGGAGGCCTCCATCCAGTTGGCGACGTCTGCGCGGCCTGCCTCACGCAGGGCCCTCACGATCGCCCGCGCGTGTTTCGAGGGTGTGGGGATCGCCAGCCCGAACTCGAACTCGACGACGCGCGCGCACCGCTCGCGCCGAAGGAAGTCCCACGACAGGTCCACGACCGCCCCGTTGTGCCGCACCAACGAGTAGACCCGGTGTTCGTGCCGGCGACCGTGCTTGACGTGGACGGCTCCGCAGTAGGGCTGCGCGCGCAACCCGAACTCGTTCTCGAACAGAGCCCAGAACCGGGATCGGGCGCCGTCGTTGTCCGCGATCTCCAGGTCCGGATCCGCATGCACGTGGTAGAGGCTCCGATCCGTCCGCCCGCCGCTCGAAATCGCAACGAGCTCGCGGACCTGGCGGACGAGGTCCTCGCTGCCGAGCCAGCGCGGGGCGATGACCTCGACGCTATCGTTCTCCTGCTTCAGTAGGTGGAGGGCGAGGGCATCCCCGCCGCGCCCTCGCATCGCTCCCGAGATCACCGGGCGGGGCCCCTGGCAACGAGCGGCAGAAGGAACTCCCGGACGGTGGTCAGGCTGGCCTTCGCCGCAGGGACGTCCCTGCACGACACCGCATTCCCCACGAACACCAGCTCCCGGAGCGCCGCGACGAGGGCCACCGTGTCCTCGGCTGGCCGGTGGACGGGTCGGCCGCTCCTGTGGTCGAGTGACGACCGCAGGGCAAGCCGTTCCATTATCAGCCGGCGGACCCACGCGCCGGCGGTCAAGCCGTCGGCACGTGCAGCCTCCGCGACAGCGGTCCCGAGGTCGCGTGACATCCTCGTCACGAAGCGGAGGTCCAAGCCCGCCGTCTTTTGGGGTCCACGGGGCGGAGCCTCTGGCAGCACAGTCTCCGTAGGGGACTGGTAGAGATGAGCGCCGTCGCAGGCGGGGATTACCTCTATGGCTGGCTTTTCCATTCCTGAACTTCCTTTCGCTTAGACTTGTAATCCTGGAACCGGCACCCCCGTCGCTACCTCAGCGGTTCCGGCGGCGGCGGCTCCGGCGCTTCGCCCGGGATATTCGTAGGCACGGCGCCGCCGTCCGCCCCGCCCCGCTTGGCTCGCTGCTGGGCTCGCGCCAGGGCTGCCGCGCGACGGGCTTCCAGGGCTGCTGCGACGTCGTGGGGGAGATGCAGGGGCTCGTCAGGCTGTTGGCACAGGACGATCGCGAGGGAGGTCCGGCGGTCGAGGTTTCGTAGCGCGGCTTCCCACCTGTCGAGCTCGGCCATCCACTGCCGCCGGACGAGTGCCCTGGCCGTGGTCTCCGTCAGGCTCTCCGCGGCGCGCCACGGGGTCCCGCTGGTGAGGCGAAGGACCCGTTGCCACGATGTCAGGTCCCGCCCCATGACGAAGCAGATCTGATCCCGGTCAGCCTGACGCATGAAATCCCACGATCCGCCATCGATGGCCCTGCTGTAGCGAACACAGGCTGTGTGGAGCCCGAACCCAGGCTCTTGGACGATCCTGCGTCGCGTCTCGGGCGGGACCTGCGCCGGGGATGCCGCAGCCTTCGGGACTCGCGTGGAGGCTGCCGGTTTCCGTCTTGGCTGAACCGGCGGTTGGGGCGGGACGAAGCCTCCGAACCTCAAAACCCTTGCGACGATCCCTGCCAGCATGGCGCCCCTCCCGGCGGGCCGCATGCCCGCCATGGATTGCAGGATCCCACACCGGCGGTGCGCATGCCTGGGCGAGGGCCGAAATCGCAGTCGGGAATGGTGATTTCGCGTTTTAGGATGCCATCCTTCGGCCTGGCATCCCCGCCTGCAGCGGTGGGACGGCCGGCGGGGACAGCGAAACGGCGGTCATCCCTCGCCTACGCGCGAATCGGTCAATTGGCATCCCAACGGGGGATTACACGTGCGCCCGACGTGCGCCTGGGCTTCGCATCCGGGGATGACCCGGACACCCTGATGCGGGAAGCCGCCGTCGTGATCGAGCGGGCGACCCGAGGGGCGAAGGCCGTCCCAGATCCGTGACGGTCCCACAGGGACGCGGAAGCCCCGCCGTCCATGGCAGGTGCGTGCTAGCCCTTCTGCCAGCTCACGACCTTACGGGATCCCTCCTCGCCACGGAGCTTGATCACGCACTGGCCGGTCGGCAGCTTGGACAGGGCGACGCCCTTGCCGAAGATGCGGTTGACGGCGTTCGGCTTGGCGTTCGAGCCGAACGCACCGACGAGCCCCATCTCGCTCAGGAACTCGTCCTTCTCGCCGGAGAAGTCGTCCGGCGACTGCGAGATCAGCATCACCGCGCCGCCCTTCGAGCGGCTCATCCGGATGAGGCTGGAGAGCGACGGGAGCTTGCTCCCCAGGATCCGGTGCGCCTCGTCGATGACGCACAGGGACCGCAGCGATCGATGCTGGCCATCCTCCATCGGGGCGTCGGGCAGGCTGTTCAGATAGTTGTCGAGGGCATCGAGCATTAGGTTCACGATGATGCCCCGGCTGACCTCTGGCACCTCCTGGGGCAACCGGATGATCCAGCTCTGCGAGAAGAACTCCGCCGGCGACAGGGTCGGGGCGAACAGCGGGAATCGACAGATATCCTCCAGGGCGGCGGACGCGCCGTCCTCGGTCATGTTGCGCTGGGCGTAGACCTGCCGGAGCATGTCGCGCACGTGGTAGAGCTCGCAAGGCTCGTTGGCCCGCAGCGCCGTCTCGACCGCGTCGGTGAGCGCCGACTTCTGCTTGGCCTCGAGGGTCGACCCCTTGAGGCGGGCGAAGGACTCACGGAAGCGAACCGCGCTCTCGGTGATGGTGATGTCATCGCTGGATTTTAGGGCCAGGACGTTCAGCGGGATGGCCGCGCGGGGTGGCTGGATCACGGTAGCCCCGAACACCTTGTCGAGGCCGTACCCCTTGCCCTCGCCGTCGGTGCCGAGGTCGCCCTTGAAGTCGAAGGCGAGGAAAGGGACCGCAGCCCGTGACCGGATCGCTTTCAGCATCGCGACGGCCGTGCGCGTCTTCCCGGATCCAACGCCGCCCATGATGGCCGAGTGCGGGCTCCCGCCCGATCCGTTGATGACCCATTCGACCGCGGCCTTCGTCATCGCATCGGTCGAGATCTCTCCGATCGGGACGGGGATCGGGCCCGACGCCATCATGAGCTCGACCCGGCCAAGGGCCCCACCGATGCGGCTCCCGCCGTTGAGCGGAAGCCCCGCGACCTCGACGAGGCGACGGATGAAGGCGGGTAGCTGACCCTCGGAAAGGCGCCATTCGTCGTCGAGCAGCGTCAGGCCCCGTGCCCTCGCCCGGGTCCGGCGAGCAACTGAGGACCTACGGACGGCGGGACTGGTCCAGCGGCAGACCCTTCGGTTCAGGCAGGAGGAAATCGTAGAAGCTGCGCAGGTTGGCGTCGGCGGAGAGGTAACCCCAGTTTACGAGGTCGACGGCATCCCTCTCCCCGGTACCACGCAGGCGGGTTCCGATGGCGGCAAGCTCCATCTGCCGCCGCCTGTCGAACGCGATGGGTCGGGAAGCGGGCAACGGCCTGACGTCCGACGTCAGCGACCAGTAAGCGCCGCACAGGGCGGTTTGCTCGCGCAACTCGTGCGACGGGCCGAGGCCTGCGCTGTCGGCCAAGGCACTTGCCTTAAATCGGCCGATCAGGTCGCGCCTTCTTAAGGCACGGACTTGGTTGTCGGTCGTGTAAGCGACCCGCTTGATTTGCGTGTACCAATTCCCAAAGCCGGCCGGTGACACGCCCCAGGGCGCGCCGCCATCGCTTACCAGCACCGTTCTGCAGCGTTTGATCAAGGGTTCCAGACCGTGATTGTCGTAGACCCCGCCATCGGTGAGGACGGCGCGCGACCGGAGACGCCGGAACTCGTGCGCCAGTGGCGGCGTACACTCGAAGGTCATCCCGCGCAGGTCGAGCCGCAGCGGCGAGAGGGGTGGCGGGAACGCTGACGACGCGGCGACCGCCGTCGCTAGCGGGATGCGCGGCTCATAGACTCTGCCGAGCCTGTAATCGGCCAGGTAGCGCTTGGAGAAGCGGAACAGGGAACCAGTGCTGAGATTGCTCGCGCAGAAGACGAAGCGCGGCTTGTCAGGAAGATCCTGCAGCGTTGCCCCATGGAACAGCTGCCGATCGTAAGTCCGCGCCACGTGGTCGGCCACGCTCGAACTGGGCGACAGGAGACCCTTCGCGATGCAAGGGGCGTCCACGACGCCACGGCAAAACTCAAGCACTACGTTCAGGAAGGTGTCCTCGAAGTTGATTGCGACATCGTCCTCGAACGAGAGCGCCCCCCAGCGGCTGGCCAGGATCCCCGCCGCTATCGACCCACCGGAGACGGAAGAGACGAAGTCGAGGGCGGGGAGCACCGCCAGCTCATTGAGCCGCACGAGGGCACCCGCGTGGAAGAGCGTGGCCCTGAAGCCACCGCCCGACATGCAAAGACCTAGGCCCCTCCGCTTCTTCTTTCCATTGACCTTCATCCTCTACCTCCGGCGCGACAGGTGATCCAAATTGGACAACGCGATCGATCTCGGTCGGGCCCAAACGTCGTTCCAGTCGGCTAGTCGCGGCATCGAGGGTTGGACGCTCCGTGCGGCTCGGTCAGACTTCGCCCAGTCCCGCCTAGGGAGCTTGGCTGCCACTACAGGATTCACCGCTGGAAGGGCTTCGAGAAGGGACGACCTCTTCGAAGAAGCCCGTGGGAAAGGCATCGATCGCGTTGACGGATGCCCGGGTCCGCCGGTGGAATCGTAATCGAAGCTGCCGACCGATCCTGATCAGGTCTGACGCGCCGCGAGCGGGATCGCCGATCCGATCGTCTCGATGCAGGCTAAAGGCTTCATGTTATAGAGGATGCCGGGGCACACGCTGTGGACGCGGACGTCGTCTAATTAACGGTCTCGCTTGATTTGTGTGGGGCGCCACGGCAGGCATGCAGACCACGGGTCCGTGGCGCTGCGCCTTGAAGCAGGATACCACGGCCGGACCCGCAATTTCGCCTTTTCGGCGGTGCGGCCTCTCGCTGGTTCCGTCGGCACGCCATGTGCCGTCGCTTGCCCGACCGATACGCCGGATACCGTAGGTTCCCTCGATGAAAGTCCATCTGCTCGATATGGGCGAGGAACGGTACGGTGATGCCGTACTGGTCACGGAGGCGGAGCGCATCATACTCGTAGACGGCGGCCATCCGGGCGATTGGAAGTCACGCGGCGAGACGCGCTCCATACCCGAGCAGTTGGCGGCCATCCTCGGTCACCCGCCGCCGTTCGACCTTTCCTTGCTGGTGGTGACGCACTGTCACGCGGACCACATCGGCTGCCTGCCCCGCCTAGTCAGCGAAGGAACCTTGACGGCTCGCTGGGCGCTGGTCCCCGACGAGGCGCTGGCCTTTCCCCCCACCCCGGCGTCGGATGCGGATCCAGTCGTCGACGCGGTGTTGGCGGGGTTGCGCGAGGAGCCCCGACCTGACCTCACGGGCGCCGAGCTCAACGAGTTCCTCGCCGATGCCGTCACCCTGCGGGCTCGCTACGAGACCATGCTGGCCGACCTCACCGTGGCGGGGACGCGCTTGGTCCGCTTCAGGGGCGGCCGCTCGAAGGACGTTCTCGACCTACAACGAGAGTTCCAGGACCTGGACCTGCGCGTGCTCGGTCCGACCGCGGAACACCTTAAGATCTGCGCAGGCCGCCTCGCTGCGGTGTCCCGGGCGACAAGGTCCGCCATCGTCACGGCGAGGCAGAAGGGCGTAGACGGCGCGGCGGACGCCGCTTGGCTGTACAGGCGGTTCATCCGCTCGCACCTGCCGCTCGACCTGGGCGTCGACACGGACCTGCAGGGCGTCCTGGACGGCGCGGGCAAGGGCGCGGCCCTCAACAACCAGAGCGTGATCCTGCGGATCGGGCTGGGCAAGGATACGGCGTTGCTCACCGGGGACATGCAACTCGCCGCGGCTGAGACGCCTGGGTTGGACGGGCACATGGAAGGGCTGGTCAAGGCCATCGCGCGGGCCGGCCCGTACGGCTTCGTCAAGCTACCCCACCACGGCTCATACAACGGCTTCGACGACACGGTTTTGCAGGCACTGCATGGTACGACCGCGTTCGGGATCAGCACCGGCCGAGCTGGGGCGGATCACCCCAACCCAGACGTGCTCGATTTATTAGCCGCGAACGATGGCCTGCTCTCCTGGGCGCGCACCGACGTGAACGGCCTAGTCGAGGTGACCTTGCAAGGAGGCGAGGTGGATCTGAGCTTAGCGCGGGGCGACCTGGATGATGCCACCGTCGGCACGTCGGACGGCTCGGGCACGGCCGGCGCACCTACCGCGGAGCCCGACGAGCCGAGCACGGGGACCGCGAGCGAGGCGCCAGCCCCTCCGCGCGCCGCCGGCCAGCCGCAAGCCATCTACGGACACTCCCACGAATCCCCCTTAGTGCCCGTGACGCCTCGGCTACCAACCCCGCCGACGCCCCCCGCGCTGGGCGGCATCGATTCGCCGGTCGAGATTTACGTCAAAGTACCCCACGTCTCGACGCGGGTGACGCTCACCATCGACGTGCAGCCTGCCGATGCTGCTTCATCCCAACCGCGCCCGTCCAGCGACGAGCGTCAATCGGCTCCCCCGCCACGGCCCAGCCGCCTTGCGGGCGGCCGTTCCCTGCCACCACTTCTGTTCGTGACCGACTCCGCCCGCCTCTCCGCCGCCGTTGGAGCCGAGCACGCAGCGCACTCGCTGACCATGGTTCGAAATGCCGGGGTGGACCTGATCGACTTGTCCGCCGTCCCCGCCTCCCCCGACGCGATCCGCAGCGCGGCGACGGCCGTCCGGGGATTGCGCGGCGTGGTCATCCTCGGCGGGTACGGAGTGGTTCCGGCCGAACGGTACGACGTCCTCCCACCGGACCTGCGGTTGCGATTGGGGCGTCAGGCCAACGACGACCCCGACAACTTCGTCGTCTGGAGCGACCAGGCATACGGCGACCTTAATGGCGACGGATTGGGTGACGTCGCCGTGTCGCGCATCCCCGACGGCGGTTGCGGCGTCCTCCTGAACGCGGCCCTGACGACGACGCCGCACCGAGACGCACGTGCACGTTTCGGCATCCGCAACTCCGCGCGGCCCTTCGCCGACGCGGTCTTCCGAACCGCGATGGGTGCAGACTTCGACATGCATCGCTCGGAGCCGGCGGCGTTCGCCGGCTTGCCGATTGCGGAGGCGAACGCGGAGCGGGTATACCTGATGCTGCACGGCTCCGAGACGGATGCCTCGTCGTTCAGCGGGGAGAACCGCGGTCAATTGGTCGAGGCCTTCTCCGCGGCCAGCATCCCTGAGGCGTTCGGCGGCGTCGTATTCGCGGGGTGTTGCTGGGGGGCGCTCACCACGACGCTCCTCGCATGCGAGGCCGGTACAAAGTGGGACGCGCCCTCCCGGTCGCCAGCGGGATCAATCGCTCTGGCGTTCCTGAAGCGCGGTGCCAGGGCGTTTGTGGGGTGCACGGGCGCACACTACTCACCCATCGGCGCACGCCCTGACGCCTTTGGTGCCCCTCTGCACGTCTCGTTCTGGAAGCGCTCGCTAGCGGGAGCCCCGCCCGCCGAAGCACTCTTCGATGCGAAGGTGGATTACGTCGCCGATATGCCGCATGGTGGGCGGACGTACGAGGAGCAGGCCGTTGAGTTCAAGACGCTCCGGCAATTCACGTGCCTTGGTTTGGGCTGGTGAGGTATTATCTAGACAACGATGGAGATGGATATGGCTGACGCGGCGGACGAGGATCGTGCGGGCACGGCTCTAGGGTGGCGTTTCGAAGAGGTCGGGAGCGGCGCCGCTGCCGCTATGGACGCGACGTCGACGCGGCCTTCTGCGGACCGCGTCGGCGTGGACGCTGCCGAACTGAAGCGCACCTACCGTGTCAGGAAGGCCGACGGCGCACCGGTCAAGCAAGCTTTGGCTGATTCGGCGCGCGTGGATGCGCTCACCGAGGGGCACGCCGCTTTCCGTACCGCGAAGGAAGCCCCGGGCACCAGCCACGAGCCGGGGCGGAAGGTGTTCCTGCAGGCACGTGGTCGCTTCGTGGCTGCGCAGGGCTAGCACAGCTCTAATTCCCGATCGTACCTACGGCCGGCCCGTTGATCCGGGCCGGTTTTTTGGCGTTACAACGAGGCTGCAACTTGTCCGGCGTCTCCCTACGCACCAGCGGCTTCGTCTCGCCTGGGCAACTGAAACGGCTGTCCCGCTCCCAGGACGAGCGCCTCCGCGACATCGCTTTCGAGACCGTGCAGTCATGCGCCGTCGAGGCGCACCGCCGCGAGACGGAAGCGAACCACATCGCGGGGGCTGGGCCGAACAGGCGCCCAGGTAAAGCGCGGTGCGTTTACGACATGGAGGGCGGAACCCGCGGCCTACCCGGTCGTCTCGCGCGCGACGAGCGGGGAAACGTCGGCACGGACGAGATCGTCGAGCGAACGTTCGCGAACATGGGCCTCGCGTACGACTTCCTTTCCTCGACGTTCGGGCCCCAGGCAGTAACCGGATGGGCTTCGCCGATGGTCTGCAGCGTCCATTACGGCAACGCCGTCGCGAACGCGTTCTGGACAGGCCGGCAAGCTGTATTTGGGGACGGCGACGGGCACTACTTCCTGCCGTTCTCCCGCGCCCTGGACGTCGTGACCCACGAGCTGTGCCACGGCGTCGTCCGGTTCAGCTCGAATTTGGAGTACGCAGGCGAGCCCGGGGCGTTGAACGAGAGCTTCTGCGACGTCATGGGCGCCCTCGCGCGACAATGGCACCTGGGACATGCCGCCGACGCCGCCGATTGGCTGTTGGGGGGCGACATCGTTGGGCCCGGCCTCGCCGTCGCGGCCTTGCGCAGCTTCCGAGAAACACCCGTGTACCAAGGTCATCCTGCGCTCGGCGACGACGACCAACCGAAGCACATGAACGATTTCGTAACCACGGTCGATGACCATGGTGGCGTCCACGAGAACGTGGGCATTCCCAACCGCGCCTTCCATGAAGCTGCCATGGCGATTGGGGGGCGGGCGTGGGAATCAGCGGGACGGGTTTGGTACGAGGCGTTCACTGGCCTGCCCTCGCGGTCCAATTTCGCTGCCGCGGCGGCGGCCACGGTCGCGACGGCGAGCCGGCTGTTCAGCGGCAGCAGCCGCGAGGCGGACGCGTTTCGACACGCTTGGAACGAGGTTGGCATCGATCCGGGGGGCACGTGATGCGGGTTTCGTTGCGGCAGTCCGGCGGCTGGGGCGGTCTACGCCTCTGCTGCTCCCTCGACACCAAGACGCTGTCGGCCGAGGAGCGGCTCATCGTCGAGCGGACGGTGCGGACGCCGGCCTTGTTCAAGCCTTCGAACCGCCTAGTTGGCGGGGCGGACGTCGCGCATTTTGAGGTCGAGTTCAGGGACGAGGACGGCACTCACCTCATGGGTAGGTTCAAGGAGACTGACGACCTGCCGGCGGCGCAGACCCTCCTGCGCATCATGCGCCCGCACCTCCGTCCCCAGCCGCGGGCGCGGCAGCGCTGAGCTCGGCGGCGCGCGCCGGGAAGCAGGCGGCGGGAGGCCTATGGAGCGGCCCGTGCGAGTCCAGGCCAGTTCGCGTCAAGGCGAAACAGTCGTCATCGGCACGCCATGCGAGGATGGTCGGCAGTCGAAACGCGAGCACGTTCGCGTCGTTGTCGGTCTCGTCGGCGGCAAGCTCCTTGATGCTGACCAGCACCTCGCCGAGCTTGGCCCGGTTTCCGACGTATACCTGCGGCAGCGACACTTCGCATAGCCAGAACATAGACGGGAGGGTGGCCGACATCGCACCAAGGTTCTCCTTGTGGAAGGCCTCCCCGGCTGGGTCCAGTCGGCGCAGGTGGGCCATGTATTCCGCCTTGCTCGCCAGGGTGGTCCTGAGAACCAGCTGAGCGCCCGCGCCTGCTAGCCGCGAGAGCCAGACAGCCTCGCCCCGCACCTTGACGAGCCGGCTGAGCCATCGATCCAGCACCTCGGCGGCGATCTTCTCCGCGACTACCGACGAAAGTTCGATCTTCGTGGGCAGCAACCCGATCATCGATTTCGGCTTGAGGCCCCGGTGCGGAGCCCCATCGAGGATCGTGGCCCGCGACAGGTGATAGGCGGGACCGAGCAAGTCGTCGTTGATCACCAGTCGGTCGATCCAGGCGCTACTCGATATTGCGTCTGAGCCCCCCCTTTGCCTGTACAGGTTCGCGGCGACCGGGATCCAGGCATCGGGATCGACGGCGTAGCCGATAACGGGGACGACGTGGTCGATCGGGCTGGCCGTCGAGAAGACCAAAAGCACTGGGTACCCGGACTCTACGAGGCAGCAGATGAGTTCCCAGGTGATCTCGTCCTGCGGTCGCGGGTGCGATGCGCCGGGCAGCTCGCTGAGGTCGTAGGACACCGCCTCGAATCCGAGACCAGCGACGGCGACATTCAGCTGGCTCGGCAAAATACTCCGGGGATTGGCGCCGGCATTGAGAAGCACGTTCAGGGCATCGGACCCAATGTCCGGTCCGCCCATCGAGCGGCAGGTGCTGCCCAGGGCCGCATGCGTGCAAACTGTCGTCGACCCGTTCTGCTGGCGGAACGACGTCCCGCGAACCGTGATGCGGACGCCAAGCGTTTCGACGTCGATGTTGCTCGCGATCCGGACACGGCAACCATCGGCGGCCATGTCTCCGGCTCCGGACGGCACCTGAACCGTCGCCTCCATCACGTAGCTGCGGGGACCGTCGGGGGTCGGATAGGTCACGACGACAGCTTGGCAGATGACATCATCGGCCGAGAGGTCGCTTCGACGCCGCGGCAGACGGCGTAGGAAGGTCATGGCGACGGCGCGCACTTCGCCATCGCCCCCATTCCCGGCAGCCTCAAGGCTAGCGATTTCCGCGGCGACCCGCTCCCGGTCTAGTGCGTCCTCGACAACCACCAAGCGTGCGTCCGCCCGCCGAGCGAGACTGCACATGCGGTGTAGGGGGCCGGCCGAGATCTCGTTCGGACCGCCCGCCCAATGGCGGCTGATTAGGTCGCTGTAGAAAGAGTAGGGTTGGGCACACGGGATCCGCCGGGCGGGGATCCTAGCTTTTAACCACAACGGGGTCGCTGCTCCCGGCGATTGCGACCTGGCATCGTGTCGACGATGCAAGGTCGCGCTCCAGATTGCGGACACGCCTGATCCGGCGCGCCTGGACCTTGGTCAGGCGAGGCAGCTTAATCAGAGTCAAGCGATTGTCGGCTTGGGCAGCCGACACCGAAGCGTGGCCGCGCTGATCGTTCTTCGTCATTTTGTCTTTTGGATCGCCCGCCATCGAGCCGCTCCATCCCGCCCTAGCGGAATGCGTACACCGGTAAGCTGAAAGGGTTCCAAAACCCCGCACCCCGGCTATCAGCCGCGTACCATTGGCGCGACTTCGACGCAATCGCGAACAGACACTCAGCCCAACGCTCCGGGACGCCTAGCCTAGCCCCGGACGGCCCAAGTTCGCCAGGACAAACCCGCCGGTCTCATGCTTCAAGTGAGGCGCCGTCCCTCTCATCGTGCCACCGGAACGCATGGAACGGCTCGCCCGCCTCCGACAGACGGGGGCGGCGACGGAGGATGAGTGCTTCCGACGGCCGTGACATCCCTGCCGGGACGCTGAGAACGCCTTGATCTTGTTGGGTGAACGACGCGGGAAGCGTGCCCCAAGGCGAGGAACACGACTCCGCGAGCGTTTACCGGCTGGCGCAATCCGCCACCCTACATGCGGGCGGCACCGGTTCTAGACGGGTGAGTTTTTCACCGAGGCGGAGGAGGCCGAGTGGCGTTCGACAACATGCACCGCCGCATCATTGAAGAACTGCCCGCGGCGCCCCGCCAATCTGGTCAGCGTGCCGAGTTTGAGGCGCCCATCCGCCAACGAGCTTCCTGCAAGATGAACCTCCGGTGCGGATCGCGTCGATGAGCGGCGATCTCGTCCTCCGTGACCGGGTACCGGAAGAATCCGCCGCCGGGTTCGAGGATGGTCGAAAAGAAGTTGCCCTCACTGTCCAGGATCTCGGCTGGATCCTGAGAGAGCACGCGTCCGAGATAGCGCGCAAGGCGACGCGGGTCGTGGTTTGCCATCATGTACGGATCGAACGAGCGCGGCGTCTCGTTGACGGCCACCACAGAGGCGAGGGCTGGGCTCCAGAACGTCTGAAACCCGCGGGCTTGTTCGTGCATCACTGTCCCGTCGTAGAAGATCAGCCCGGCCGTCTCGGCGAACTGAACGGGATGATGACTCTCACTCTCCAGGTACGGGAAGTGCATAGCTCGGAAATCGCGGTGCAGCCCGCCGTCGAAGAGGCAGATCAGGCCGAGGGTGCCCAGGCGGATGGCGGCGCCGAGCACAAAAGGGTCATCCACAAAGTCGAACGCTTCGGCGGCTGTGTCTCGCACGTCGATCTTGACGCGGTACAACGAGAATGGTGGTTCATAGAACTCCGTGTCCGCCGGATCGTCGATGTAGCAGGCCATCATGTCACGGCCGGTCGCGAAGGCTCGTTGGAACAGTCCGAGATAAGCCGCCCCAGGCATGAGGGACCCGGGTATGACCATGTCCGGCACCGGGTCGCGCCTTGTCCGAAAGTCCGGGTCCGCGTTGTGCTTTCTGAGAAGCAGCCAGAAGATCTTGCCTAGCCAAACGGCCAACTCCCGGTCGCTGGCCGCCGCGGCTGCCTCGTAGGGATCGTCGGAGGTCAGCATCGGAGCCAGCCTAGCTTCCAGGCGGCTGTACGTTTCGTTGTTGCAGGTCCGGCAGATGCCGACCTTCACGGATTTGTAGTGCCTATCCACGGCGTTCGGAATGTTGAGGCGACGGCCTCGGATGCCATAACCGTCCTGCAGCCATCGCGGGAAAATGTGCTCGTCGGTCGCCGGACATACGTCGAAGCCACGCCCGCACAAGGGGCAGTGCGTGCTCAAGTCCTTAGGCGACAGCGCGTCATTGATCATATCGACCGACATGCGGGACCTGCTACCGATGGTCATAAACCCTGGACTTGGGGCACGTGCGACGGGCGCACAAGCGGGCGGGTCGCGGATCGACAGGAGCAACGAGTTCATCCGTCCCAGGATTGTACCGAGCACCGTGTCCAGTCGAGCTGGCCACCCGCCGATCTGCCCGGCCGTAGGGCGCCCTGCCTCATACTAGGGACGCGCCACGGGAGGCGGTCCTTCGCCGTGGCTCTTCCCTCGGCCGTTGGGACCCGCAGGCCGACGTCGCCGAGGTTCTCAAAGCGTAGATCCGTTGCGATGGAGCCGCGATCCGCTGAAGCGAGCGAGGTTTCAACAGGGAGCTTGGAGCTGTCGTCGCGGGGGACGACACTCTCCCCGCGGCCGTCAGGGACGGGCCCTGAGCTTCGGATCCCGCGTCGCCGACAACCCCACCCGCCCCTGTCAAAGTGGGGTCGAAACGCACGTATCTGTCCCCATAACTGTCCCCCTGGTTTGAGGGCGGGCGCGCAGTAGGGAGGTTTCAAAGGCGAAAAAGGTGGTGGGCCCGGCAGGACTCGAACCTGCAACCAGACCGTTATGAGCGGTCGGCTCTAACCATTGAGCTACAGGCCCCACGCCCATTTTCGTAGAGGGAAAGCCACCCATTCGTCCAGTGGGTCGTGTCCCTGATGGTGGTGGAGCTTGACGGTGGCGAGGGATCCCGCTTGTGCGCGCCTCACGGCACTGTCGCAGGGGGGATTTTTCACGGGGTGGTCCTCGGCGAGGGCCGGGTCGGGTTGCGACGACCAACCCCGAACCCGAGAGGCCCCCGATGACCGACGAGACGAGGCGCCTTCGTGGCGTACTGGGAAGAGACGAACGCCGATCCGATGCGTGAGATGATCTGCTTTGCCGCCGGGCGGCTGGTGGAGCTGGAGGTTGGCGGGATGACCGGCGCGGCCCATGGCGAGAACAGCGCCGAGCGACTGGCTCGGCCCAACGCCTACGCGTGGCCCCGGTCGATGCCAAAGGCCGCGTTTGGCGCTCGCTGACATGCCGGCCACCGTTCAGGATCGCGACCTGCCCCGGGATCAATCATCTAAATCGCCTCGGAAAGCCGACATTCGCCGCACAAGCTCACAGTTCCTGACCCGACAAGGTCGCGGCCGCCTGGATCAGGGCGAGATGGGTCAAGCCCTGGGGTAGGTTGCCGAGGAACGCGCCCGTGTCGGGGTCGGCCATCTCCGAGTAGGTGCCGGAGTTGCGGTCGAGCGCCTCGACCAAGGCCTCGAACGTTCGCGCGGCCTCGTCCGTCCGGCCCAGCAAGGCCATGGCTTCCACCAGCCAGAAGGTGCAGGCGAGGAAACACCCCTCCTCGGCATCCGCCCCGGTGTAGCGGTAATGGTACGGACCGCGACCGAGTTCGCGGTCGATGGCCTTGCAGGTGGCGGTTAGGCGGTCGGCCCTGCCGAAGCGGTAGCGAACCGCCAGGGCCAACGACGCGTCGAGCCTGTCGCATCCCGGATGCATCACGTAGGCCTGCTTCGCCTCCGACCAGCAATGCTCCTCGATCCAGTCCGCGATGCGGTCCCGGGTGCGGGCCCAACGGTCCTTGCACGCGCCGGGCAGATGGCCGTTCTCGGCCATCTCGACGGCACGGCTGAGCGCCTGCCAGCAGCTGATCTTCGATCCGGTGTAGTGCTGCTGTTCCGGCAGTTCCCAGATCCCGGCATCCTTCAGCTTCCACTTCTCGGCGCACTCGTCGGCGAGGCGGGCCAGCAGGGCGCCGCTGCGCAGATCGAGCATGCCGCCGCCGGTGACGAAGCGCGCCGCCGTCTCGAAGATGTCGCCGTAGATGCCGTGCTGATGCTGCCCGGAGGCGGCATTTCCCGTCCTGACCGGACGAGACTCGCGGTAGCCGGGAAGCTCGAGTTCCTCCACCGCGGACACGATCTCGCCGTTCAGGGTGTAGAGGACTTGGGCGCCATGCTCTTCGAGGCGACGCAGGAGCCACGTCAGCGCCGCACTGGCTTCGGCGTGCGCCCCGAGCCGGAGGAAGGCCTTGATGACGTAGCCGGCATCGCGGATCCAGGCGTAGCGGTAGTCGTAGTTCTTCTCCCCGCCGATGCCTTCGGGCAGCGAGGTGGTCGCCGCCGCCGCGATGGCCCCGGTGGGCGAGTAGAGCAGGAGCTTCAACGCCAGGGCGCTGCGCTCGACCTGCCTCCGGTACCGGCCCCCGTAGCCGAGGCGTTCGGTCCAGTTGCGCCAGGCCTCGCAGGACACCTCGATGCGTCGGTCGATGTCCGCGACCGGCACGACGACCAGGGGCTCGTGCTCGCCGGCGACGATGGCGACGAGTTCGCTCTTGCCGGGGGTCACCTCCACGTGCGCCGTGATCGCATGGTCGTCCGCGGCGTCGAGGCGGACGCCGGCGCTGTATCGGAACAGTCCCATCAGGCCGGCGACATGGAAGGCGTGGCCGCTCGCATTCGCGGACAGGAACGGGCCGACCGTGTCGCCGCGGGTTCCGAAGACCAAATCGATCCGGAAGCGGACACGCCCCTCCAATCCCTCGATGCGGCGGGCGAGCTCGGCCCACGGCAGGCGACCGGCGGGACCGCTGTTCAGGCTCTCGGTCAGACGGGCCTTGCCCGTCGCTGTGCTGAAGACCGTCTCATGCACGTTGCTGCCGTCGCGATAGCCGATCTCGACGGTGAACGGCGCATCGGGGGTCACGGCGAAGTAGCCACCCCCGTGCGGAGACAGCAGGCGGTCGAACAGCGGCGGGGAATCGAGGTTCGGGCAGCACCACCAGTCGATGGACCCGTCGGCCCCCGACAGCGCCACCGAGCGCCCTTCACCGAGGGCCGCATAGGCTTCCAGGGGAAGATAGCCGTTCTGGCGTTCAACGGACCCGCCGGTGCGGGGAAAGGGCTTCGACACGCGCAACGACTCCTGGAGAACGGAACGGATTTCCCGTGTGGTCGGCCGGGCCCGAATTTCGGGCGGGATGCGGACGACCGATACCGTGTCGTTCCGGACCGCCCGAAGCGGGCGTGCCGCCAGGCTCGACATCGACCAAGCCCGACAGCGATAGGCTTGGGTCGATTCGTAACCATCGCGGTCGGCGAGACGGTCGCTTCAGGGGCAACACCGGCAACGACGACGCGGCCGATGCCGGCGGACCGCACGGAGGGCCGTGCGCTTCAACGTGATCCGCGACGGTTCGTTGCCGCCCATCGCAACCCGCGGCGGGCGAAGCGCCCAGACGGCCATGCCCGGGGGCGAGCCCAGCTCCAAACGTTCTCCGAGGCGACCGTCAAGGTTTCGGCGCCCCGCGCCGCTGCAGCAGGAATAGGGTGGGTTCGCTCACATCCGCGCGTGTCGGGCGGTGGCGTTCGGGCGGGGAGGCGCCGAAACACGGCGCCTCCCCGCCCTGATCGGAGGGCTCAGTCCCGCTCAGCGCTTCCCGGCGTGGTCGCCGTCGCGCATCGCGCCGGTCGGCTCCTGGACATGGGCTTCGAGGAACCAGAGCTGCTTGTCGACGCCGCGCGAGACCTCGGTGAAGAGATCCGCCGTGCCAGCGTCGCCGGCCTCGTCGGTGTCGTCGATGTTCTGGCGCACGGCGTTCGCATAGACGGCGTAGCGGTCGATCAACGCCGCGAGATGGTCGGCGATGGCGTAGGCGTCGAGCGGGTACGGCGCCAGCTGCGATGCGGCGGCGACCGCCGTCGCCGTGCCGCGCGCGGTTCCGCCGAGCTGCGTGATGCGCTCGGCCACCTTGTCGTTGTAGTCGTCGAGTTCGTCGCGGAAGCCGTCCAGCATCAGGTGGACGCCGATGAACTGTGGGCCCTTCAGGTTCCAGTGCGCCTGCTTGACCGCCAGAGCCAGATCGATCCCGTCCGAGAGGCGCGCGTTGAGCGCGTCGGTGGAGACCTTCTTCGCGTTGGACTTGGTGTCGTTCTGGGTCTCGTGGAGCCGCTGTCCCGAGGTGGAGTTCGTGTTCGCCATGATGGGGTTCCCGTTGTGTCGACGGAGGGCCGAGACGCCCTCCCGCCGCGTGATGCGTTCGATGTCGTGATCCGCCTGGGGCCATCCGAGACGATCCCGTCGCGGACACGGCCCTGCCGGTGATGGACATCGCCTGTGCGCCGATCCCGCGCGGCGGCCTCGACGGTGCCGTAGGGAATCGACGCGAGACGTCCTCGCTCCATTCAAGACCGCCATGGCGCGCCGGTTCCTCCGCACCGGTCGAACGCACCGACGATGATCATCCGCGCCTGCCGATCCGGCGGAGTCGTGAGGCACAAGCCTGCGTCCGGCCATCCGGGACGGCGCCCGCGATCCGGGGTGAGGTTTCGCCGACCGCGCTCGGCGCCACGGTGACGAAATCCCCTTGGGGAAGGCGGCTTCGCGTCGTCCCGGGAGCCCTGGATCTTCGAAGGGCCGGGCCGACCGCCTCTGATGGTCCTCGGCCCATCGGATGGATCGGGTGACCTCGTCGACGGGCCTCTCGATGTCGGACAGGCTGCCGTGCGGTCTTGCGGTGGGTTTATGCATGCCCGCCGGTCCCCGGCGTCGCCTCAGCGCGCTTCGACCTTCGTGCAGGTGAAGGCGACGGGAAGCGTCCTGCCCCCCTCCGCGATGACGCTTCGCATCGTCGTCTACAGCCTCAACGTCCCGCACCCGGCTCGTGGATCGGGCAGCCGTTGAAGCGCTGGCGGAACTCGGCCGAGTGCTTGTAGGGCGCGTTGCGGGCGCGGTTGATGTTCCCCAGCGGCCGGTGGGCGGCGAGCCCGGTCCAGATGCTGAAGCGCATCTCCTCGTCGACCGCCTGAACCCGGGCCGCGTCCCAGCTGTCCTGCGGCTTGGCGGTGATCAGGCCGACCCGCTGGAACGGCGCCTCGTCCTGCTTCCACTCCACCGTCGGGTCCTCGACGGGCTGGCGTTCGAGGTCGCGGCAGAGTTGCACCCGGAACTCCCACACGCCCTCGATGCCCGCCATCTCGGACTGCACCGTCTCGCGGATCGCGTTCGGGCGACCGGAGGCGTCGATTTCGGTGCCGTTCAGCGCGGTCAGCCCCGGCGCGACGGGCGCGATCGAGAACTTGGCGATGTAATCGCCGTACCGGAACGGGGTGACGCTGTAGTAGGTCTCGCCGAGCGGATCGACATTGGGCGCACCGCCGAGGGATCCGATGGTCGGGCTCTCGATCCCGACCATCCCGAGCACGGTGTTGACGTTGCGCAGCACCGCCGAGGCGGCGACCTTCACACCCTCCATCCGGTCGGTGGTCTTGGCGAGCAGCTTGAGGCTGCCCAGGAACTTCTTGGTGTCCGGCGCCTGGAACACGGTCCCGTTGACCATGATGAAGTTTTGGGTCGTGCCCTCGGCGCCGGGCAGGCGCTCGCCGTCCACGTCGAGGACCTTCAGGGCGAGGCCGCGGGGCAGCGAGACGGCATCCGGCAGGATGTCGCCGGCGTTGGTCGACAGCCTCATGAAGACCTTGTGCTCGCCGGCCTTCGCGAACAGCCCCTGGGCCAGTTCCGGCGGGAGGCTCGGGTCGATCCGGAGGATGCCCTCAAGGATCCCGTGCGACTTGGCGTGCACGGACCTCACGGCGTGGCCCGAATCGTCGGCGACCGTCTGCAGGATGGTATCGAAGGTCTGGTTCAGCCCCTCGATGGTCTGATCTTCATCGGGTTTCACCACCTCGACGTCGGGGCTGTAGCGGACAGGCGCTTGCAAGATGCCGAACTCCAGAATTTTTCCTGACAGCGAAAAAACCGCGCTCGCCTCCGTCCGTTCCTCGTTCGCACGCGCTTCAATCAGACGTGAACGGTCGTCCGGAACGCCCGAACCCAGGGGGCGCTTGCCAGTCCGACGCCGGCTTTGAGGCCCAGAGCATCCACCGCCCGGCCGGTCGAACGGATCGCGCCGACAAGGCAACCTCGCCGGCGCGGGCAGGTCCAACTTGTCAGCGTTTGTCACCGAGACCATCGTCCGCCGAACGCGCGAATTCGCGACCACGACGGGATCGAAGCCCCGGCAGCCGGCGAGACCATCGCCACCATGACACGCGAGCGCGCAACACGAGGCCCTGCAGAACTCAGCCGACGTCGCCCTGCCGCTCGGGACCTCGCTGCCGTCAGGGCTTGGCGCAACGAAGTCAGTGCGAGCACATCTGCGCGGCACTTGTCGGCGCGTTCGCGCTTCCAGGTCTTGGCATGGCGCCGAACGGCATCGCAGCCGAGCCCGCGCAGCGCCTCGTAGATCCGGATCGGCGTCATCCGCCCGCCGGTGGACTTACCAGCGTGGCTTGCGAGCAGCCGATCGAGATCGTCGCGTGATGGCGCGAGCTCGGGCAACGGCTGCACTTCGCGCTCCCAGGCGAAGGCGGTGGCCCCCGATCGGCTGACCTTCCGGACCCTGGTCAGGCCGGCTGCTCGAACAGGAAGCCGTCGACGGCCGGAATCGTCACGGCGAGGCTGGCGCCGTAACTCGCCTTCGTGACGCGCCAGGGACGCTCGGGTCGGGCGCGGATGGCTTCGGAGGGACGCAGGCGCCGGAGCGCGCCGTCCGCGTCGATCTCCTCGATGGTCAGGAAGCCGTAGACCTGGAGGCGGGCGGCGATGAGCTTAGTCTCGCGGTCGCCGGCGGCCACCGCCAGGGTGCCGGTGGCGTAGACCGCATCCATCACCGCGCGCTGGTCGCCGCGGCGCGTGGCGTTGGTGGCCTTGCGCGGGGGGCTCGCCCCACGGGGCTGGGC